>NZ_RHJM01000027.1:0-31844 GCF_004212315.1 Escherichia sp. E10V5 | reverse complement strand
CCCCCCCCCCCCCCCCCCCCCCCCCCTATTTTTTTTTAATGATACGGCCCCCCCCGCGATCTACTATAGAGCTAAAAACACCCGAAACGAGCGAAATTTATACTAACTACCAGGCGCTATACCTTTCCCTTATACACTATATGGTACATACACCCATTCTCAGACCTACTTTTAGAAGTTCAATTCCACTATGAACATCCATTTTTTTCATCAGATTTAAGCGGTGTGTTTCAACAGTTTTATTACTGACGTCCAAAATTTTTGCGATATGTTTATTTGTTTGCCCATCTGCAATAAGTTGCAGAATTTGTCTTTCACGCATAGTCAGAAAATTACAAGGGACGGGTTTTCTTGTGACGGGCGATGTCTGAAGCAAACCATCATCGAAATAATGAGTATTATTATAAATATTTTCAATCGCGTGGTTTAAATTTTCAGGAGGACTGGTCTTCCAGACAACCCCCATAGCACCGGCATCAATGAATTTGTTTGCATCTATATATGGTTTTTTTTCCATATATGATATTAATTTTGATTTTATTCTCATAGAGTGTATCCAGCGTATAAGTTCAATGCCCCCCAGACCGTCAGAGAACTCACCAAGAATCAATACATCTGGCTGATATTGTGAACAATACTCAGCTGCACTCAGAGCATCAGTGAAGGTAGATGATACTTCATAAATAGATGGATACTTTGATAAGAATGTTACTATTCCCTTTAACATCAGTGGATATTTATCAGCTACCACCACACTAATTTTCTTCATTGTCTTCTTCCTTTTCCGGCAAATCCCTGGATCACCTTATAAATTTTAGGTGATTAACCCTATTGATTGTAAATAGGACTAGTTATATAGTCATGATGGAAATATGATTTATAGTTCATAACTACTTTTATATTTTTCTGATAATTTATTAATGACTAACTATGTGCTTAATGTAATAAGCTCTGTTTTTATTTTTATAAATATATGATCTCAATTTTTGTTGTTGTTATTCGTTCAATGCTATTGAGTTATTTTTTATGATGTTTATTTGTTGTTTAATACCTTCCAATTGTGACTTTTCTTCACACAGTTTTATCATCCAGTAACCTTTCTTGCTCATTCGTCTGTACAGATTATGCTGCTCCAGCAGCGCCTGATAGTCAGTTGAACCGTATTGGCTACCACATCAGTGTACTGTGACGTTTTGAGGCCTCTCACGTCTCTACAGCGCTATTTACAGGGTATTACAGGACGTCTTCCCGTCGTACGAGATGATGCGTACCGGTAGTAATCGTATGTGGCCTCAGGTTGATGATGATTGCCTGGCACACTTTACCTTCAGATAATCAGCTGATGTCTCTTGTCATTCCCGGGTTCTGGCGATGAACTTTTCTGCTCATTACTCATAATTACTTTATTCGTTTAGATCACAGTAGTTGATCCTAAGTAGATCCTTTTAAGATCCTAAATAGATCCCAGATCGCTGTAGCCTGCGTCAACATTGACTTCCGGGCGATCTTGATAAGCTATAGTTTGTAAATTATAAACTATAGCCTGCATTCATATATGCTGTAGCGAGATAAACCCAGGCTGTAGTTTGCAGTCTGTATAAGCTATAGTGAGCACTCTCTATAAAATTAAACGATAGCGATAATGTATTTTTTCTTTATTTTATAATGACATACGGATGCCCTTATAGATTTATACAGGTGTACACACAGGTTACGCACAGCATATCAACAGCTGTTTTCTTGTGCTATTAGCTCGGTTATATGGACTGGGTGCCCAAACTTGGAGCTGATTTTGGAAAAAGATATTGATATTAAAGATTTTTTTGATGAAGTAGATAAGCGAACAGGAGAAGTTGTATCTCTTACTCCGAACGCTAATAACACTGTACAGCCTGTTGCGCTAATGCGCCTGGGGGTATTTGTGCCTACCCTCAAATCGCTTAAAAACAGTAAAAAAAATACACTCTCAACGACAGATGCCACTGAAGAGTTGACCAGACTCTCACTTGCTAAGGCTGAGGGTTTTGACAAAGTGGAAATCATTGGCCCGCGACTGGATATGGACAATGATTTCAAAACCTGGGTGGGAATCATACATTCTTTTGCAAAACATAAAGTTATAGGTGATAAGGTTCAGCTTTCGTTTGTTGAATTTGTAAAGCTTTGCGGGATCCCGTCAAGCCGATCGTCTAAAAAGCTTCGTGAACGTATCAGCCCTTCCTTAAAACGGATTGCCGGGACAGTCATTTCGTTTACCAGCCAGACTAAAGAATATACGACGCATTTGGTTCAATCCGCGTACTACGACACAGCTAAAGATATCGTCATACTCCAGGCTGACCCCCGATTATTTGAGCTTTATCAGTTTGACCGAAAAGTTCTGTTGCAGTTAAAAGCGATAAACGCGCTTAAGCGGCGTGAGTCCGCGCAGGCTCTGTACACCTATATCGAAAGCTTGCCCAAAAATCCTGCACCTATCTCAATAGCGCGTTTGCGCGCCAGGCTAAACCTGAAATCGCCTGTTTTTTCGCAAAATCAGACGGTTCGCAGGGCAATGGAGCAGCTGAAAGAGATCGGATATCTGGATTACACGGAGCTGCAACGTGGACGGAGTGTGTATTTTAACGTGCATTATCGCAGGCCTAAGTTAAAAGCTCCCCGCTCTGATAGTGAAGCCTATGAACAACCTGAGCATACAAATGACTCGGTTGATCCTTCTCTGATTGAAAAAGTTAAGTTACTAGAAAAGCTGGGGATTGATCTCAAAGATTTGGAAGCTCTTTTGAACCTTCGTAAAACATAAGCTGTAGTCAGTAGAATGGACTGAATACTCACTATAGTTTATGTTTAATCGGATAGTGTCTTTCGATTTTGCAACGCTGATATCTTCAGTTTTTTATATAACTAGCTGAAAATTAATGTGTTTTATACATCCCCTCTCATTCTTACATCAATAGTGGTGCTGTTCTGCATCACTATTGATTTCTTTTAAGCCTGGTTTTACATAGGATTTTGACGACCTTTGCTCTGCTCAATGGTGTTTGCATCAAGTTAAGGATTACTGATTTAAATATAATAAGTAATAAGCAGATTAAAAAGTAAACACAAATACTATTAATGCAATATAAATCAGATAGTTACTTGTTTTTTGCCTTAGTGCTTATACTCGCTATAGCTTATATTAATCTTAAAAATCGACACTACTCCCTCTCTATAGTTTATGTTACTACCTATAGCATATGTTACTCTCTATAGTTTATATTGCTGCCTATAGTTTATTTAAATGAAACTAACGTACTGATATGCTGAGAAACATCAGCTAAAGAAAAGATAAAGACAGGAAAGCTCAGAGGCCAAAGTTCGGGACGTGGTTATCAGGTAAGAGTGTAAGAAAGCTGATAAAGTGCTTATGACACACTGTTATATTGGTTTGAGCGATGAGGATATAATGTTGTCTGATTAACGAAAGTGCCTGTTATATCTGTATCATTTATCATATGTATTTTTATATCTATATGTTATTTCAAAATAACAGAGCTAATCTGAAGATATCTCTTACAACATCTGTTCTCTCTATAGCTTATGCATCATGATCTGGTTCAGATTGCTTTGATAGCTCTGGCTTCTTGCTCTTTTGAGCGTACGAATGTTTGTGCAATTTAAAATCAATATATGAATAAACAATAAATAATTCAAAACGATAACTATATCCTGGCATTCTAGGTTAGAGCCTGGTGATGATCATACTTATGCTCATGCATATTAAAGATGCTTATTACTCACTGTAGCTTATTTATCCTTAATAAGTATGTTCTGTCTATAGTTTATCATAAGGACAATCCTTCATTATCCTGGTCAGCCAGAGTATAAGATTACTATCTATAGTATTAATTTGAATTGGTCTTTTATAGAAATGACATCAAAACTTGAACCGTCTTTTCTGGCTAATTACCCTTTAATTCTGTTATTCATATGTGTGTTATTCTTTTTTGATTCATATCAGTCTGTAAGTTGAAAAGCTTCCCCCATGATGTCGCCCGATTTTTAGCAGGCTATTTAATTGTTTTCTTCTTGTCATTATTAATTCATTCCTTACGTTCTTAGCCCGCTGTGTGAAGATAGCTTTTCTTTGATCGAGATGCTTAGTCCTTTTTTTATGTCATATGTGGAAAGGTACTCCATTTAATATGGCTGATATGTGGACGTAGTATCCATTTCTGCCATATTTCTCATTGGTAAAAAAATTATAAAGTTATGTATGAAATAATAGTTTGCACTGAGTAACCGTGTGTCGATTTCACCCTGAAATCGGCAGTAAAAAACGCTATAAATCAAAGCTTTATTTGTGTTTTCTCTATGGCGAAATCACCAGGGTGAAGAGGGCTGAAATATCATTCAGTGATTGTTAACACATTATACCTATTGTGACTCTCGACTCATTGGCGCCGGAACTGAAAGTGGAATTTACGGATTGAGTTCTGACCTCAAATTTTTGGGCTATAAAGTCTGTTGATGCGCTTTTCTTACTGCCTGCAAATAGCTACCTGGTCGCTTTATCAATAAAAATCTCACTTAACATTGTTAAATGATGAAACGTTGTTATAAAACGCATCTGTTAAAGGTGTGGACCAACGTATGGTTAATGACTGACAGAGGAACCTTAAGTACACGAATGCTAATGTTGACGATTTCAACCTGAAATTTTTTGAAAAAATTCAGTAAATCAATGGATTGCTTACACTGAAGGTTGGCGAAAGATTTTAATCATCATGAATGAAAAAGGCGGTTCAGTAGAACATGAAATCGCTTTGTATAAGTCAGCATGACTAAATGGCAGATTACAGTAAGGCAACAACCTGATAGAAAAGAGCTTTATTTCGGAATGTAATGGCTACTATGTACCAATAATCCTTCATGTACTTTTCAGGTATGTAGGCAAAAAACGTTTAGATAAATACTGAACTGTTCACCTTGCGACAGTATTGCCATGATGGCTGTTTGACCCAGTTTTTATTTTATTAACGTTAACGTTGGAAAATCTGAATAAAAGAACCGTAAGGATTAAGCGTCGGGATCGCAACTGATGATGTGTTCTGTGCTTGTTAAGTCGTGTTAAGACATATCAGCTTAGTGTGCCGATCCTTTTGAAGGGAGAAAATCGCATATGTCAGAAAAATATGTCCAGGTATGCTCTACTGTATGTGCGATGAGTCATTTAGAAACCGCTGCATTGGATGGAATTGAAACGTATTCGACAAAATATCAGCTGGATGTTGCAGGGGTAAACGTCGATTTTAGCAGGGCTGATGCTATTGCTGATTATGCAATTTATAACTGTCTCAATATTATCATGCGTACAATTAGCCCTGATTTTGGCAAGGCGCAGAAAAAAGAAGCGAAGGTAATTGCTGGTTTATTAATGGTATCTTCGCAAATAGCAAAACTATCTGAAAGCGCAGAAAAAGAACTTGCTCAACAAAACTATGTTGAAGCATTGCGTCACCTGGTCTCACAGGCCTGTCTCAGTTTGAGTTTATTGGTATCTACAAATGATAAGTCTGGTTACGGCAACTACCGGCTATTATGCCGATTGCTGGATATAGCAAAAAATTCTGATTGCCGACAGCGGTTGTTGAAGAGGTTTCAGTTAGTAGACGCATACTTTACTATGTGTAGCGTTGACGACCATTGTGTAAAAAAATTAGGGATTAACGGGACATTAGCTTTTCGTAGTGAGACGTCATCACATTATTGCGATGACCTGCCAATACTGGTTCAATTTCCTGTTCAGGTGGTAGATGTAAGCAAAGAACCTTACGCTCTGTCACTTATCAAAAAATATCATTATCCGGCCTTCCCTGAATCCACAATTGAAGGTGATTTTGTTGTTAATGCTCGAATCGCAGAAAAATTAGAGAAAACTCGCCAACAAGCTTTAATACGTTCAAAACGTTACCAGAAAGCAAATGATAAGCTCAATGAAGCAATTAAAATATTACTGCACGATATAACGCGAGGCATTTCTGGTATTTTCGAACTGAATGGGGGAGAGGGGGATTTTAGGGAAATTTATCAATATATAGATGTTGTAAAAAAGGAAAATGAAAACAGAAACGAAGAGTATCAAAAGTGGCAAAAATCATCCTTGCAATATATAGAATATGCGAAAAAATTATTAGATAACACATTGATTATACAGAATAATATACAGAACATCTTTGCGATAGTTGCAGGGTTGGAAGCATTGGGTACTGATTATGTTACAGTAATGGAAAAATATCTTGAATCAAAAGGTTTGATAATAGATGGTAATGATAAAATCAAATCAAAATTCAGGATCCCTGCTATCTCATTAAATGGAAATTTAATAGAATACAATATTGAATGCGGTTCAGTAATATCTATTCTTGCTGAGGCTGAACGTTGTTATTCAGGTAGTGAGAAAACTAAATTTATATGTAAGAGTAATGATGTTATTCCTGTAGTTGATCCTTCTCTTTATTTTGAAGTTAAACAGATCATTGAGTTAGTAACTAATTATAAGAATAGTGCTTCTGAACTTATAAGGTCTATTAGCTCAGGTTGATTTGGCTGTTACTGATTATTTATAAGAACCCGAGCAGCTAATGTCTGGCTCATATCTTTCTCTATTCCTGATGTTATGGATGACTTGCTGATCAGGGGCTCATGGGCAATGCCTGACTTAGCGTTGACTCATTAACCATTTGAATAACTCCCCGGTAATTACCCGAATTGACATAAATGTGCCATTGGTAGAATATTCCAGTGCTGTAGTAAATCTGCGGCCGGGATTAGCCTCCCGACAATCATCGTGCCATATACCGCATTAGCGGTTTTTTTATGCCCTAAGCATGGTCACTTTCGCATATGATGGGTGTACAGGGGCGAAGGCATTCGCGCCGGTTTCATGATGTCCGGTAGGCTAACCCTGTACGGCTCACTACTTTCTCAATACCTTCGCATCGATATCAACACATAACGCTTAACGTGGATTTGTATTGATTAACTAAAACTGGCCATCTCTCAACCAGTTAAGGTGATTCAAGATAGCGTGTATCCAGGACCACCGCGTTTATACCCATGGTGGGCAGCTGGCAACTAACTACCCCTGTTCTTTCGTGAGCCGCCATCAGGCTATAGTCCCATCATTACACCCTTCATGTGTTGTTATTGTTGCGATACTTTTTACGCCATCGGCTGTCATGTTCTGTGGAGAGCATATTATCTCTGTTCAGATGGCCAACGACACTTTCTGGTTACCTACCGTTTAGCGCATGACCTCAACCCTTTAGAATTTTCCCCCTGGGCCGATTTGTACAGTGAGTCAATGTACATTGCGGCAGCGATCCTCATTGCAGTCGTATAACCACTGAAGAAGGTATGTTATGTCCCGGTCCATGATTATTGTAAATCAAAGTAAATATGTTGAGATGAGAAGCAATACATCACAGTTATTGTGGGATGAGGTAGCGTACACAATCACAGTAATGGCGACTGTATTTATGGGGAAGTTACCTTGCCTTAACATCATTTGGGATAAGCATCTTCCCGAAGATATCGTTTACAGATGATTTCACCGATGAACTCTATTTCTCATAATTATACAGCGAACAACATGTTTCTGAATGCGGGAATCATTTCCTGGAGTCTGGCATTATTTTTCTGGTATTCAGGAAAGTTTTTTATCGCAGTGATATTGTTTTTTCTCATAATTTTTTCTTTCTCAACGCATTTTTTACAGATAAGGATACTCATGATGTTTAACAAATCTAAGGCAGCAAAAGATAAATTAGAAATACTTTCAACACCGGAAAGTGTTGTAGACGTCGGTAGTACTGTAAAAAAAATGGAAAACAGAAATTCAGCTAATGAGACAGGGACAGATAGCACGGTTATTGCCAGTGATGTCGTCTTTGATGGCAATATAAATTCTAATAAACAAATATACATCTATGGTTGTGTGAATGGGAACGTAATTGCTAAGGATGGGTTGGTGAA
The DNA here is from genome assembly GCF_004212315.1 of Escherichia sp. E10V5. NCBI lineage: Bacteria > Pseudomonadati > Pseudomonadota > Gammaproteobacteria > Enterobacterales > Enterobacteriaceae > Escherichia > Escherichia sp. E10V5. The sequence goes on along the minus strand of NZ_RHJM01000027.1, from coordinate 23,825 downwards.
AATAATGCGCAATGGTGTCGTGGAAGGAAATATTACCAGCCGGGAGTTAATTGTGGATGGTAATATAAAAGGGCATTGTCAGTCTGATTCTGTTGATATTTATGAAAATGGCCGTCTGGATGGAACATTGGTTTATATTTCTTTATCTATTAAGAAAGGTGGTGTTTTTACAGGTAAAGCTGAAGTATTAACTCAGGCTCCCGTAAAACAAAAAATTGTCGAGCTAAAAAGTGAGAGCGTCACTGTTGTTCCAGAAAAATGTGCATCACGCGAGAAGCGATAATCTGCACATGGTTGCAATTTAAGAACTGTAACTGGTGAAAGTGCCTGGTCAGGATTTACAACAGACAGGTAATCGATTCCTGCTATGAACGTTAAACGCTTCAGATTTCCTGGAGCATAAAAACGAGCGAAATGCAGTAAGGTTGTACCTCAAACGTCCTCATTCGTACGGTCTGGTGTTGCAGACAGGTTTGGTAAGGATAAGGACTGTATGGATAGCGCAAGAAAGGATCTTTATAAGATCCTTTTTTACTGCGTGTATTTTGATAATTTTAGTGGTTGTTTACTTTACAATAATGAAAATGACAGTGAGCAAAGGAATTTAACCTTTCTCACCACTTGGCTATAGGCTCGCCATAGAATGCTACTGCCTGAACGATATACCCAGAATCAGTGAGCTGATCTAGTCTATTATTCTCTGCACAATAAAATTCATCGTTTTCAGCCGTATAAATGCGACAGTAACCATCTAACTGTGGTTCTAATTTCCATCCAACATTAGCCAATGTGCCCCATTCCTGATAAAGGCCGGTATTAACCTCGCGCCTGTTATATTGTTCATAATTGTTCAAATCGGAATCATTAATATCGCGCCGTGCTGGAAGTTGTCCCTTTACACTTGCAATCCATGTTAAAGCCCCTTCTTTTGTGTGATAAATTTCAGTGCTATATTTAAAATAACGTTTTACAGTAAAGGTATATTCTGACAAAAATTCACTAAGCAAAAATATAAAACGATTTACTACAACAACTTTCATCCACGTTCGGAAAGGTCACTGTGCCATCCTGACTAACAGTCAGTATTTTATCAGGAATACACTTCCAGGCTACGTTAGTATTGTTGGCCGGGTCATCATCAATGACCATCTTAAAGGTAGCACCAGGGAACAGAGTGTTAGGAAAATGATAATCATCAATCATATAATTTTTAATATCAAAAATATATCCATCCACTAAAACACCGGTAATTGCATTCATAAACAACCCCTCATTGCTGGTAAAATTAATATTTTTATTCCTGTAGAATGGAACACTATGGATATTAATAAAATTAAATGAAATCCGATGTTATTTATGGCTTATATACTAACCTGTTTATGGTTATCTTATTGTTCATTCAATCTTATGTACTGTATAATTTATTACCATAGGAATAATAATTATTATATCCTTATGGTGAAGTCTATAAATATCGTTTTAAATCATTTGGTTAATTAATTTGATAGGTATAAAGTGGTGTGCGATATAGAAATAATTTGATATGTCTGGTGAATTGTTCTTCTCGATGATCGCATAAGTGTTCCCCGTTTCCGGGCGGTCTCTCTCCAGAGAGAATGATGGATATATATGACGCTTTCTAAGCACATATCCATTGGAGGGAGAACTCCAGTCCGTCCAGTATAAGGATGTACTGAAGTCCTCCCTGCTTTTGTGTGGTCAGCATACGGAATCGGAACGCCTCAGGAAATCATCAGACGTCTTGCTCCCAGATAATGACGGCGGTAAAAATCTTTTTCCAGGCTGACAATTTTGACATTTTGCCCTGTATGTGGCGCTTCTATGAAATGTCCATTTCCCACATAAACACCGACATGATCGACACGTTCCCCATGTATTGAGAAAAATACCATGTCACCAGGTTGTAGAAGCATATAAGGAACATGGTGTGCCTGTGGCATGGAATACATGCCGGCGGCGGTCCTGGGAAGGGTAATGTGAAAATTCTTACGCCACGCGTACCAGATAAGACCACTGCAATCAAATCCGGTTTCAGGGGAAGCGCCTCCCCAGCGATATGGCTTACCCAGTTGTGCCATCAGCGTATTAATGAAGACTGTATTGGGCGACAATTTATGCTGTCTTGTCGAGTGGGATGTTTTTGTTTTGCGATGATGATTGACGACAGGAGTGTGTCTGATGTGGTGTACCGGCGATGCCAGTGTTGAGGCATGGTAACCTAACATCAGTAAAAACAATAAAGAACGATGATGTCGATACATAATGTAGACCTCTCGTTAATATGTAGAAATTCCGATGCTGTAAATTCATCCGATGATTTCTTTAAGATCTCTTTGAACCCGGGAGTTGGCACGATGTGAAAAACTGTTAACTCTGGACCGGCTTTTGAACGGGTAGAAAAGATCGGATTTTGTTCGTCTATCATTGCAACGGGAGACTGGAATATCCTGATGGTGTCGTGATGAAATTCTGATGGGAAGTCATAAAGCAGGAGCTGTTACAATGAATCTGCTTTTCTATTCAGTGATGGATTAGAACGTGAAATAAGAATTGTGTTTTCTTAAAGTAATTTACTGTTTGGTGTGACTATTTTTGTATATCATCAATGGTTTATTTGTTAATGAATTGTACGGTGGTGGTGATTTTATTTTACATAAGGCTAAAATATGATGTTTGATAAAAAATCATAACTGAATGAATTTAAATAAACATAAATAAAATAATGTGCAAAATACGGAAAATATGAGAGTCCTGCGTAACACAGGAATGGCGTGCTTGTAAGTCGTAAATTAAATACAGATTGTCGTTTATGTAAGTTATATTCATTAAAATCAATAAGTAAGCATTGTCTGATGCTGGACATGGTAGTGCTGAACCAGCCTCAGAGTATTAAAAAAAGATTATTAGTTACTGCGATTAATATCCGTGAACTTACCGATTGGTTAGGTGTCTTGAGTTATAGGAAACAATCTGTTTCGGCATCGATTAAATATCAGCATCTCCCTTCGTGATAACTACGCACTATTTTTTGGGGGCGATGCCTGTATATAGCTTCGGTGGGATTTTTATTAAAAACAATTCATTCTTTTGGCCAGGAAAATAAAAATGAAATTTACGCTAAGTCAGTATTCTCTGCTGACCTGTGCTTTTTTTACTGCTCTGTCTGGTAATGCTCAGTCGTCTACGACCTATATGGAAGCCAGTAATGATGCTATGGGAGGGACGGGAGTTGCATCGTCTCATTATTGTGCGGCAGCACTCGCTAATCCGGCACTGATGACGAGTGCCACCGCTTCCGATGATTTCAGCATGATTCTGCCGTCAGTCGGAGTACAGGTATCGGATCCTGACCATTTGCAGAGCGATGTGGATGCCGTGAAAGATGCCTGGGATCGCTATGATGCAGCTCTATCTGGTGCAGTCGCGCCTTTGGGGGCCGCGACCGATCTGCAACATCAACTGGAGAAATTTAAAAATACACAGGTGAATGTCCTGGCGAGTGTAGGCATGGTCGCGACAGTTCCGAACAGTCAATTACCTTTTGCCCTGATACTGAAGTCATGGGGGACGGCAACGGTGGAAGGAAAGGTCAGCGACCACGATCTGCAATATCTGGATGATGTGACTAAGGGCAAAATTATTCCAACAGCGAGCGATACTGATACGTTGACATCGCGGGCCTATGGTCGTGCGGCGGCAGTGAGTGATGTCGGGATTGCTATTGCTAGGACGTTTGAGACGAACGGGCTCAGGTATTCTCTTGGCGTAACTCCGAAATATCAGCGTGTGGATCTGTTTAATTACAATACCACGGTACAGAATTACGACAGCCACGATTTCCGTAGCCATGAATACCGTAATAATACTCCCGGTATTAATGCCGACATTGGTTTTGCTACTGAGCTGAATGAACACTGGATGCTGGGTCTGGCTGGGCAAAATATTGTTCCCCGTAGTATTGATACGAAAGAAGTTAACGGGCTGAAAGAAACCTTCAGGATTCGCCCACAGGTAACTGCCGGGGGCTCATGGCATAACGGAATCGTGACGACTGCATTGGATGTAGATCTGACGCCGGCCAGTGGTTTTACCCATGATACAAAGCGCCAGTTTGCGGCTATGGGGGCTGAAGTTAACGCCTGGAATTGGGTGCAACTACGTGCGGGCTATCGTCAGAACATCGCTTCTTCAGAGGGTAGCGCCTTTACTGCCGGTATCGGCATTTCACCTTTTAATATGGTACATCTGGATCTGGCAGGCCTGGTGGGCACTGATCGGACATATGGTGCTGTGGCTCAATTAAGCGAGACTTTCTGACAGAAAACAGAATCCGGCTTACAGTAACATATTACTGTTTTAGTACGGGCATATAGCGGCGCTGTGACAAATATAGTGAAGCGTATGCCCGTAGTTTTTGTGGCAGCTGTCGATGTATGATGTCAGTAGGGGGGAACTATATAGCAATACAATAATGTATCGGTAATGAACAGGGATATATTGAAGAATACAAAATGCGCACTGACTAAAATTCTAACGATAAAGATAATCGAGCGTAATCATATTTAGATGATATTTTCTTTTGAGATAAAAAATACCCACCATGATACATGGTGGGAAAATCGAACAATGAGTAGGACGGTTGTAGCAGGAATTACCTCACACAAGAATCATTATTAACAGGATTAAAAATTGTGTATATAGGGCCATTGCCTGATAATTATTCTTATCACTTACCTTACATAAGCACTTTAACTTTGGATATCCATCCCCTTTGTTGCATACAAAGTTCTATCCACTCATAACGAGTATGTTCATTGACATCAATCACATAACTTCGTAAGGTTGGTGAGCTATCATACTTTTTTTTGCAGTGCCTGTTGTTGCGACATTTTTCGACGTGTGCTTCATAAACTGTTCTTTCCGCTACTCTATTCTTAACGGGATATTTCTCTTCAGCCAATGTTCCGCATTCATATTGTGCAGTTGAAAGATCCTGGGCATCAGAGCGAGTGCGTTGCCATTCTGTTGTGCATCCTGATAATATGAATGAGACTAGTAGTAGGACGTGTATTTTTTTCATATCATGTTCCTTATGTTCTGCTTGAGTATCTACTTCTTATATCACACACACTACGTTTGTCTAACTGAACAGTATTGTCGAAGCGAAATACTTATTATTGACCAGTGTAATAAAAATAATATAAAAATAGAAGATTTGTATCAGATATTCAATACAGTTGATTACTTATGTCTGTGATCATTGAAGGTGGTTAAACGTGTCATAATCCTCTGGCGCTTAGATGCTAACTGGCATAAGACTGCTGTTTATCATCCTGGCTGCGAAATGATGACGAAAACCAGGCTACGATAGTTCAGATCGTAAACTCAGTTATGGCTGAGTATGAAATGGACATAGAAAAATAAGAGGAACAACAGTGGCATATACGGCGGAAATCGTGGGGGCGGGTAACCTGAAGTTACTGTAACAAAAAAAGGTATATATCATCAGAGAGTGAACAGCAATAATACTCATTCCTGCCTGGTAACAGGAATGATTTATCTATGATAAATGTGAAGTTGGCGGGGGGGCTATTGTAAAACGGCATTTCTATGAGGATATGGAGTATGATGATCAATTACAAAGCGGGTCACTTTGCCAGTGATAGAAGATAGATCACAGCGGAAATAAAATGGGATCCATTTCGACCCGTAAATAAGGTATTGGCCATTGCCAGTTAGTCTGATAGGAGTATGTAATATTAAACTATTTTGTTCCCCGTCACTGAGTGTGACTTTCTCGACGAGAGATTCATGTTTTTGTATAACAGTCATTGCAACGGGGAGGCACAGGAATTCTGCTACCTGATGTGCTTCGGTCCACTCATTTTTGATCACTGTTCTATCTTGTTCATTACTGATTTGTGCCGCCATAATTTCTTCAAGATAATTTTTTTGCTGTGCCGTAAGAACTGAAGAAAAAGCAAAAGCGGGAAGAATTAGTGTGCCGGCAAAAAGTAACCTGGTTGTCATCTTTGTTATCATATAATTATCCATTAAAAACAATAAAATCCAGGGTTATTGATCTATCAGATACATTCATTTTCACACGAAAAAAAATAAAATCTTGATGATAATTATGAAATCTGGCATCACCTGTCATTTGATTGTATCAATTAAGAATAACAAGTTACTGAAGAATGTGGTTTTGGTTATAACTTATTGAAAGTGCACATTATGATCGGGTACCAAACCATATAAAGGAACATGTTTAAAATTTACCATGTAACTCTGGACGTAGCCAAAGATAACGAGGGGAGCTGAGGAATCATGCAAGGTGAGCCTCGTCATTGACCTGAACTTGTTAACATTCAAAGGTAAGGTTGTGATACAACCTGGTTATTAAAGCAAATGAAAGGCTCAATAGTGCTACATTTCCTGTTGACAAATTAGCTGAGTAAAAATTTAAAAAAACAATAACGCCGATAATCAAAAGATTGTGGAATATAGAGAGTAACTACAATTATTCTTGATTATTAGTTAAAAAATAACATTTCAGTGATTTATAAATAAAAATGAAGAAGAACGTTTATGCCAATGGTAGCTTGTTTCTTCAATTATAGTTTTGTCAAATTAGTTAATAAATGATTTGCATGTTAATTATATGACCTGTAAGCGTTTTGTCAGAAATGATACTGTGGTTGCTATATTGCAGTGTTAATAAAAAATATTCCCCTGCCATCTGGATGCACAGAGGAACAATAGCTAAAGCATTGCATAATATTGAAATTTAATTATTTTAATGTCACTAATAAGGAATTAAACTATTAGGCTACATAAATAATTATAGGTATAGTGTGTGTAGCGTGAACTCAAATAAAATTTAATATTAGTGAAACAAATCGAGTGATTAAATTACGTCTTATCGTATTTCCAGCTCCTTGTGCATGAATGGTCATTTTATAACCTCGTTTGTAAATGTTTTCAATTATCACTGGTCCACCGACAGCATCAATTTTTCTACGAAGCTGAAGAATAAGCTGCTGAATATTATTATTACTGATCACCTCCCATCGTTCTCCCCAAACAGATTGAGCAAGCTCATTTCGTGGTAGAATACTATCTGACTGCTGCTTATGCAGCAGCAACGAAAACAACGCCGCTTCTTTTGGGCTTAATCTGGTCGATTTTTTTCCAAACATAAGCACACCGGTTTCATCATCAAAATTCAATTCAGGGTTCATATTATATCTCCTTGCCAAATATGTATTACCATATAAACATTAATCTATTATCAATACGTGAAACTGGTTAAAACATAATGATTAATAACCACCTGATAACAGAATTCTGATACTGTCATAATTGTTTTTTATGTCCCTGGTGATTTCTTATGTGAATTTTGGCAGGCACTTATGTAAATCAAAAGTTTAATAAGCAAGATAAAATTACTTAACGAAATGAACTATACACAAAGAACCTAAGGTGATTTATTCACTATCTTAAAATAAGTAATAATTCGGGATGCCATCAGCGTCGCTATATCAGGAAGGGGGGGGGGCGACATCGAATCCCTGAATCCTTGTACACTGACGAAATGCAGGTTGTTGCAAGTATGCCCATTCATTAATTTTCATATTTACCGTATCGGATTCATATGAAGACTGTACAGTGATGATACATGAGCCTGATATTGACAATATCAGGCTGATCTTTTTTATCTCATTGATTAAGTGAGGGATATGAAACACATAGATGGGTGCATACCAACAAATGATTAGCTGTTATCGATGCTTCAGATTTCGTCCACGACCATAACCAGTCTACCGCAGAACTACCGTTTACAGCCTTTATTCATCAACTCGTGGATAAGGTGACCAATCTACGGTGGTTTATGCTGGCGCTGAGCTCTGGCAATCATAATGGAGCTTCATCGTTCAGAAGTCGTCAATACCATCGCCAGCTCATTTACCACACCTCCTGATGTACCGGTGTTCCTGGCCCGACTTATTGTTGATGGATGATGAAAACTTCATGTTGCGTAGCATGATCCTCAGAAAGGATAAAATCAAATAGCTTCAATGAGTACAGGTATAGTGTTTTATTTTTTTTAGTGAACAATTTTAATCCAGGAATTTAGCTAAAAGGCGTAATTATTGTTTTGAAATATATCTTCTTTTTTTCTTTTTTTATCTTGTTTCTGATACTATTTCTGATTTACAGAGCTGTATATACTCAATTACGAGATTTTTTGATTGTTAGCGATATATTTTCCTGAAAGTGAGTTTTAGTTTTGTAACTGGATTCAGGAATGACAAGGGAATTTAGCTATTGTTGTAAATAATGAGTAAGGTAATTATTGTGAAATATTGGTATTCGCTAAGTATTCTGACGGCTATAGTTACAATGGGAGTATGGAATAACGCTATAGCAATTGGCAAACCAGCTCATATTGATGTCTATGCAGAAATTTCGGAAACAACATGCGATATTAGTGTATCAAATGAAAGCATAGTATTAGGTACGTTCTCAAAAAATGATTTTGCAAAGTCAAAAACAGATGTGGGAACAAAATCTTTTGACTTAAGGGCCTCTAATTGTACCGAGTCCGGTAGTTCACAAGGAACTGTTCCGGGTGATGGAGGGGTTTATGCTGAAGTATTATTTAGTCCAGGAATGGGTATTCCTGGTGAGCCAACATTATGGAGTAATACCGGGATAAACGATGTTGGCGTGGTTCTCAAAGGTCGTGTGTATGATTTTGCGGCCAATACATCCACTATGACAGAAATTAAAAACAATGATTATATTCAGTTGGCCAACGTGTCTAAAGGCGATGTGATAAGTTCAATTGATGGAAAACAAACAACGTTGACCGCATCATTACAGGCGATAAATGCGAATACTGCGTCTGCTCAGCATATTAAAGTGCCTGTGGATTTTATGATGATTTACCAATAAGCATACGGTAAAAGGGTTATGTTGATTAAATTTTCACTGAGTTTGTTGTTTCTTTTTTTATTGCCATCTGCATGGGCAGATGGGATTGGAATTAATGCGTTAAGGATAATTTATCCAGCAGGAAAGACATCAGTTTCGGTAAGTTTGAGAAATAATACTGACAATACCTGGTTGATGCAAAGTTATATTACCAGAGTTAGTGCCGGTAAACCGGATAGTCAGTACTTTAAAGTACTTCCTGGAATTGAAAAAGTTTCGCCAAGAAATGAATCAATAGTCAAAATGATTGCGTTGGAAAATGTTGACAAACTTCCCCGTGATAGAGAGTCAGTTTTTTATTTTATCTCTCGTGGTATTATCACATCAGAACCATTACAAGATGTGATACTACCTGAAACTCAGGCTGGAATTATATTTTCTTTATCCTCACAAATAAAAATGTTTTACCGTCCAGTTGGATTGACGGAAGAGGGGGCTGATGAAGCAGCCAAAGAAATTGTATTTAATCGTACTGCTACGGGCGTCAAAATTATGAATAATAGTCCGTATTACATTTCGCTTCATGACCTCTTTTTTGGTCATAATAGTATAGCTACTATTACTCTGAAAAATATGGGGATGCTCTCTCCCTTTGAGTCTATAGACCTAACGTCCACAAAAATTGGGAACAACCGACAGGTGTCATGGGTCACTCTCAACGATCTTGGTATGGCAGAAATGCATCAGGGAAAAGTTCATTAATATGCGCACCCTGTACTTTTTGTTCATTATCTTATGTTTACCTGTAAAAAGTCATGCTGATGGGTTAAGTATTGATCATACCAGGGTCATTATGAGCTCTACATTGCACAGCACAGAGATAGTGATTAGCAATACCAGTAAATATACCTGGCTTGTGCAGAGCGGAATTGTTCATTCTCTCGGCAGTACAGAGAAACTAACACCCTCGGAAAATTTTTACATTTTGCCACCGATTTTCAAATTGCCATCAGGTCAGTCGCAAACAGTACAGATAATTCGTCGGCAACCGGTATGGCAACATAATCAAGAAACATTACAATACATTGTTTTCAAGAGCATACCTGCAATTGATAAAAAATTTTTTGAACTGAACAAAGTCAAACAGCAGCTATCGGTATCACTGAGTTTAATTATTAAACTTCTTTCACGTCCCGCTGACCTTAATGTATCGTGGGAGAAGTCTGTTTCATTATTATCATTTACGAAAAAAGAACATGCGTTGACGATCAGCAATACCAGTCCGTATTTTATGACGCTTAGCAGAGTTTTTGTCAATGGAACAGAAATAGCATTAGATGGTAAACAGAGAACAATAACCCCTTTTAGTAAAATTACACTTGATAAGGTAATAACATCGTCAGGGGATGAAATTAAATGGACCCTCATCAATGGTCAGGGCGGTGAAACCAGAATGATGACGTACAATTTATTATAACAAAGGATATCTATGCCCTTTCTGCGCAAGATAGTTGTGTTTCTTATAATAGTAATAACAAACAAAGGGTTGTGCGATGAGACTACACAGGGTATTTTCATTAATAAAACTAAACTGGTCTTCTCTTCACATTTAAATAAAATCGTGCTCAGGGTGGTTAACCATACAGCCGAGCATTATTTATTACAGGCAGTAATTCAAAGTTACGATCCTAAAACGGGTATGGCAGCTAATGATAATCAAGTCTCACCCTTTATAGTTTCTCCTCCTGTCCACGAACTACGTGCCGGTGATGATACCTTAGTGTCTTTACTTGCAGTGCCGTCACGCGCGATTCTCTTACCATCAAGCAGAGAAAGTTTATACTATTTGACGCTAAGACTAATACCATCTGAAATTAAAATGTATAATTCGGTTAAGTTACGCTTAGTCACTGCTTATAACATCAGGGTCTACTGGCGCCCGATGTTTGATTCAATTAAGGAAAAAGATATTTATTTTTCTTGCAATAATGGTGAATTAAATATTTTAAATCGCTCGGGTTATTACAGGGAAGTGACGCAGCTATTTATTGATAAGTATAAGATAAAAAAGTCTCTACTTATTAGACCCGTACCACCTTATGGTAAATTGGAAATAAATACTTCTGTTCAACATTGCTCACCTGGCGTGCATCAGGTTTCATGGCGTTTTCGGGATGACTCTGGTGTGCCATCTGATTTATATCAAATGGATTTTTAGCGAGTTGTGATATGAATGTTTTGATAAGAAAATCCCCCTATATTTTTTGTAGCATTCTGATTTTTTTTGCCCCTGTTGTTACGCAGGCAATTACGATGCCAACTCCGACATCTGCTCCTTTAGAGGAATATGCATATTTAAACTTTCATGCAGTTGTTGAAGCCACAACATGCGATATCTCTCTGGATAAAACAGAGGTTGAAACGACGATAAATAAATCGGTACTGGCTGCTGTAGGTCCAAATAATGTCTATCCGCTTGATATTCTCGAACTAACTCTGAATAACTGCACAGGCCTCATTGATGCGGGAAAGAATGTGATGGTTGGTTTTAGCGGGCAGGTGGCAGATACTGATCGCACTTTCCGTGCAGCAGATTCGAAAAATGTTAAGTTATCCGCTGTTTTTAATTTTACCGATCAATTTACGGCACCCAACATTGCACATTGTAACCAGGGTAATGTGATTAATTATAATAATCTTACTGCAAATTTACTTCCCTGGCCAGTAACGCCAGCTCCTTCAGGTGAACTCCACTCATTGAATGATAGCAAGGCAAAACTATTCACAGGCATTTGTGTTCCGCCTGATGGTGATTCCGGAAATGGTCAATTTCACGCTGCATTAGATATCACATTATTCTTCATCTAATCATGAATCATAAGAAACTTATTGATCTGCTCTTATCCAGAGTCGAAACAAACCTTCTCAGATTATCATTAATATTAATGATTGTTGGGCCATTTTTTTCCCAGAAATCGTGTCATGCTGAAGATTATTTCGATCCTGATCTACTGGTGACAGACCAGCAGGGCAGCATAGAAAAAATAGACCTTAGTCAGTTTGAAAAGGAATCATCACTTGCTGAAGGAACATATCTGGTTGATGTTATTGTTAATACTGTATGGATATCTTCAGAAATGGTTAAGTTTAAGGTATCTCCCCACGGAGAAAAACTGACTGCGCAGTTAAACCGCGAACAACTTAGTCGTTGGGGCGTTAATACTAATAGTAATGACGCACTTGCAGCTTTAAAAAACGGTGAATATATTGATGATTTGTCACGTGTTATTCCTGGCGCAACGCTTCGTTTTGAACAGCAGAAACTAAAACTTAATGTTGAGATTCCTCAAATAGTAATGAAATCATCTGAATCCTCTCAGCTTCCTGCAGTTGACAAATGGGATGACGGCATACCCGCTCTGATGTTTAACTATATGTTCAGTGGTATGCAAAGTGATGCTGATTTCTCCAACAGACATGCAAGAATGCGTTCTTTTTTTCTTTCATCACAAGGTGGTGCAAATTGGGGACCATGGCGGTTACGCAGTTCCATTACATGGTCGCAACAGGCAAATTCACCGACATTCTCTAACCGATATATTGCGAGAGATCTAAAACAATTAAAGAGTGAACTTACTCTGGGAGAAACCTGGACACAAAATGACATACTGGACAGTATTAATTTTACAGGTCTTAAGTTGAGATCCAGTGATGACATGAAACCTGACAATCAACGTGGTTTTGCTCCTGTTATTTCTGGTATTGCCAGCTCGCGTGCGCAGGTTAGTATTTATCAGAATCATAATCTCATCTATCAGACATCCGTTGCTGCTGGAGATTTCCGGCTAACAGATATCCCACAGACAATGAATAGCGGTGAGTTGACGGTAATTGTCCGGGAAGCAAATGGTAATACCCAGCAGTGGGTTCAACCCTATACCGGACTCCCCGTCATGCAGCGAAATGGCCATGCTGAATATGAGTTTGAGATGGGGAAAGCTATATTTAACTCTTATCATAAGGATGTTAAACCAGCATTCGAACAGGGAACTCTTATTTATGGTTTACCTGCAAACACTACTGGCTATGGTGGCTTTTTGCTTTCTCGAAATTATGTAGCCATGACGGCAGGTGCTGGCGTTTCACTGGGAGAATTGGGCGCTGTATCGATTGATAATACCTGGTCTCATGCAAGCCAACCTCATAGTTCTACGGTATCGGGTAATGCATGGCGACTTAAGTACTCAAAAAATCTTCTTACTACGGGTACAACTATTGATATCTACGATTTTCGTTATGCGTCGCGTGGTTATATGTCCTTCATGGATAGTCAGACTTTACCTGTTATAACTTCTTTAATGGGGAGTCAGGTATTAGGTGCATTATACAGAAACAGAAGGCGTCGCCGGAATTTACAACAAATCATTTTGCGACAAAATTTTAGTCATTGGGGAAATTTGAATCTTAGCGCAATTCATGAGGATTACTGGAATTCAAGTGAAACTGATAACCGTTTTAGTTTTGGATATGGATTGTCTGTTAGTTCGGTTTCTCTGTCGTTAAACATCTCCGTTAATAAAAATCAGCTCACCATGCCAGGGCAGAAAAAGAATTGTGAGGTTTCTTTTAACCTTTCAGTACCGCTGGATACCTTCTCATCCAATTCAAATTCCCGTTATGGTGATCTCAGTTATCAGGCAATTCGCGACCCTCGGGGGGATTTTAGTCAAATGGCCAGCCTTTCCGGAATGTTAAATGACAACTGGAATTATGAGTTTGGACAGTCATCGTCACAAGGCCAGGATGCGATGACAATGTTAAACATGGGGTATGACGGAAGTACGGGTAATGCGCAATTTGCCTATGACTGGAGTCATCATCAGAAGACGGCGAGCGCCAGTGCTACTGGCGGCGTTGTCATCCATCCTTGGGGAGTGACGCTGGCACCTGTTTTAGGGGATAGTATTGCTCTGATCCGCGCCCCCGGCGCTTCCGGGGTTCATATCGTTAATACTCACGAAAATACTGATTGGCGAGGTTATGCCGTGGTTCCATCACTCACTAATTATCGCTATAACGCTATTAATCTCGATCCTGATGGTCTGGATAGCCACGTTATGTTAACGGAAACCGGAAGACGCGTTGTGCCGACAAAAGGTGCTGTTGTTGTTGCAGAATATCCCGTACGCACCGGAAGGCAGGCCATTATAACGTTGCATTATCAGCGAGGTGTTGTCCCTTTTGGTGCGATAGTAAGTCTAGCGACGGATCATAATAAAGGGAATGCGGGAATTGTTGGTGAAAATGGTGAAGTTTACTTATCCGGATTAACTGATGAAGGATACTTACACGTTATATGGGGTAGTGAAATAAATAAACAGTGCAGTACATCTTTCAAACTACCGCACGATTCCGACCGTTATTTAGATGAATTAACCCTGACTTGTCATCAACACCCCCTTTCTTCGAGATAAACTTATGTTCAGATTTATGTTCCTGCTGTTCCTTATGGTCTGTTCTTGTTCCCACGCAGCATCATTCTTAGCAACATCTGTCTCTGATGGCAGCCAGGCGCAATGCGAAATTACTGGCATAAGTCATACACAAGGTGCTGTTTTTCCTGTTGCGCTTGGTGTTCGCTGTAGTTACCAAACACAAAATAATCGAAAATTTGCACTGTCCATTGGGAGTTCCATTACTGTCGATATTTCCGTGAGCTGTAACGGACTTCTGAACACGCCTCCTTCACCATTGGGAAAAGTGTTGTCCCCTACAGGAACAGATATGAGCTCTTATTACCCTTTGGGATATTTGTTTAATGAAGGAGCAGGACAAATTTTATGTCAGATATTTTTTAATAATTCCAACCAAATAGTGAAGCCTGGATTATACGTTGCCGGGTTATTTAGTGATTATCAGGGCCAGCCAGACGCATGGGAATTGGATGGTTATGTCGCAATCAATAATAAGACCGTACCACAAGATACTGGTTCTGTTTACTGTTATCTTATTACTCCTCAAAACACTATAGATATGGGGATTATAAAACCGAATAGTGAGTCAAAACAGATGAGCATTGATGTTGGGGTTAATTGTTCTGGGGCAACCCCTTCGATGGATACTGAACTGGGCTATTCTGTGCGATTTAGTAAATTTAATTGTTCTACTGATTGTTCGTTACTGGGTGAATATGTTCCTTATCCTGGCAGTGTTGCCGATCCCGGCGATGATCCGCAAACCGGTTTTACTATGAATGATGTTATGCAGTTTAAAAATGGTCAGACGACGAATACAAAAAACTATACCACGTTATGGAAAATCAGAGATAACAGCGGAAACCCCAGAGATATTTCGGCTAAAGCATATGTGGATATATATTATTATTAGAATTTAGTTTTTTTATATCAACACTCTCTTCAGGATTAAATCCATAGCATTATGCATATGCACGGCTGATACTATGTTTTATATTATTTTACTGCCATTATTCCAATTAAAATTATTCCCCTTTAAAGCACCATTTCTAACCAGTTTATATGTGGGTGTTTTCAATTATATTTTAATGATTAATTTAAACGATAGCCTGTAATACTTATTACTGTTTATTATAACTGTTTTATGGTTTTTTATTTATTTTGATTTTTATTAATCTTGTTGAATCTAATCAGAGAGCAAAGGATCAAGGTTTTGATATGACTTCAACAGTATATGAAAAAAAAACCACGCATGATGGGTTAACAGTCACATTAAGCATGCGTAAAGGTGTTTATAGAGGAGGCTTATACTTCGACAGTGCTGACCTTGGGTATATTGGGGATATCGAAAAATATCATATTTATTATCTTTTGAAGGTAACTGATAAATATGGTAATCCTGTTTCTGGAAAACAAATAAAGCTATGTGTAGATGCTATTACATTTCATACAGTCTCTGATTATAACGGTTTTGAACCAGTAATAAACTACTCTGGAGATTTGAAGCAAAGTAATCCTGAGGTTAGTGTCTGGACTAATGTAAACATTGACAGCAATGGTGAGTATCTCGCTGGCTTGCTCCCTTGTCTGATAAAAAAAGGGAACAGCCAAACTAAACGAAATACAGTTGGACCATATACTTATGCAGTCGTTGAATTGGTTTTTATTGTTGATGATGTTGATATTCGAGCCGTAATGAATATTGATGACACTTTCGAACCACTAAATCTTTCACCGCTGTATGATTATCCAGTGGTAACTAATTCCACAGGTAACTATAGAGATATCACTGATACAGTAATTTACTATCCATCAGTTT
The DNA here is from genome assembly GCF_004212315.1 of Escherichia sp. E10V5. Classification (NCBI taxonomy): domain Bacteria; kingdom Pseudomonadati; phylum Pseudomonadota; class Gammaproteobacteria; order Enterobacterales; family Enterobacteriaceae; genus Escherichia; species Escherichia sp. E10V5. Next base: position 7,574 of record NZ_RHJM01000027.1, on the reverse strand, counting down.
ATGATCTTGAATACCCACAGTTAAGTAAAAAAGTGTATTTTGGGTTTCGTGAAGATGCTATTTACATACATGAGGCAAAAGATCTGGTCGGGGTTTCGGTAGATGAAAATAATCGAGCTAAAATGCCATTTACTGAGAGTGAAATTAATAATCGAGCTGTCTGGGCTTATGGAGCTAATACATCTGGTTTTTTATCTGCACCGTTACGTTGTCGGGAGGCTAATTCTCAACCCAAATCCGAAATTATAATCAGCCCGCAAAATAACAGTAATATCTTTCCCGGGCAGACGGTTTATGCCACTTTCCAGTATCAACTGAAAACCGGTGAAAGTTTTTCCGGAACCGAATGTCCATTTAAATTAAACCGGGGGAATTTTTATCCTCCTGATATCTCCTGGTGGCAGGACGGCAATACCTTATATGGCGGCTGCTTACTGACTGTGAATGACAGCCTGAAGAAAGGTGACCAATTGTCGTGGACGGTTTCCTGCTGCCTGGACAATAGCGGCATTCCGCTTGCCTCTGAAACCGTGACCTGGAATGTAGCCTGGGATGCCGATATTGATGTTGACGTCACTTTTGTCGCCGATACGTCTGCATTAATTGATTACAGCAATGACAGCACGCGACCATTATCTTCTCGTCCCACCATGACCTGGCGACTGACCGTGCCGGGACTCAGAAACACCCAGGCCTGTTTTTATCCCCTCGTGACCCGCATTACTGAAGATGCCATCATCAGCGACGCCTCGTTCAGTGAAATTGTCCCCTGTGCGGCAGACAGAACCAGTGGGGATTATTTTTACGTCATGCTGGACGACCTGGGGAGCGCTGTCATTAACGTGCAGCCCCGGGAAAACCGCACGCTGCTTACCGCGTTCAGCGCCGGGATTTATGGCGTCGGGACGATGGTCAACACCGCGAACTTTTTTATCAACAGTGCCTGGGAGGCTGCGACGGCGCCAGCTGTCAGCGTGGCAGAAGGGCAGAACCCTCAGGCGCGCCCCGGTGATGACAGCTATGGCCTGGCGACATTTCCGCTGCTTTCTAACTGGGAGGCGGTGAAGGAGCACGACCTGCTCGGCGGCGCGGTGTATCTGTTTGCCGGAAAAGAGATACAGAAAAAGAACCACTACACGCCACTGACGTTACTGGGAAAAACGCAGATCCCGCTTAAAGCCAGTGGTGGCGCACCCGATATCGCCCTGTATTTTACCGAATCTAATTTCGAGGCCGGAAAGACTTATTACATCCATGCCTGTCTTGTCGAAAATGCCTATCTGCACAAAGGGGTGAATTATCTCCGTCTGCAGGAAATCAAATTTGAAATTCCGCAGGACCAGCCTGCCGCACCGGACGGGGTGAAGCGGACCTATCGTGCACCGGAATTTGTCTGTAAAGACGGCGCGGTTATTGATGAAGATGATGTGCTGCTCGGGCGCAATGAAATCGGCTATCAGGGGCTGGAATATCGTATTCCGTTATCCGGCGGGCAAAAACACCTGGTGGCGGGCGATCAGATAATGGCCACGGCATATCTGCACGCGTGGAATAAGCAGACGCTGGAAATGGAAAACAGTAATCCGCTGTTAAAATTAAATCAGCCCCATACCGTAACAGATGCCGATATAAATCGGGGCTATCTGACGGATGTTATTTCCATAGACGATCTGGCGGGCTGCGATATGCCGCCGCAGGGCGTGGATCAGAGCACGCTGAGAGTGGAATACTATTGCCAGAATAAGCAGGAATTCTCTTATCTGCGCGAAGTATTCATTGATATAACAATGTAATTAATAAAGTTAAAGGTGATGTCATGTTAAATATGCGAAAAATTAAATCTATAGAGAAGTTTAAATCTGAGAAATATCTCAGAGATGCTCATCCGGTGACTTCTCATGTTAACGCCCTCACTCCAGGGGTATTAACATGCAGCTTCCCTTCTCAGAAAGGGATAGTGCGAGGGCAGATTATTTATCTGGAATTTTATTATAAATACCAGAACGCGGAAATTGCCATGGATCCTAGCGCAATAAAAATGGATGTGGCGAGTAAAAATATTTTACCAAAACCACAAGGTGAGGGAGAATTTACGGATACTGACGGTAGCAAAGTTTATATGTACAAGTATTCGTTCAATGTACCTAACAATATTGCTCTGGGCGATAAAGCGATCGACTTGACATTGACTGTACAAGCCCTGGGAGCAGCTGCGCCAGTAACATGTCACTGCCAATATTATGTACTGGAGTCAAATACTGATCTCGATGATGAGATTACTATCTCTTTTGATGACACTCAGATTATTGATTTGAATGCCCCGGAAACTCTTAATGATAGTTATTCAAATCTGTCTGGTGTCACCTATATTACTGGTACGATAACGTATAAACGTAATTTGACGAAATATCCTGGCGATGAAACACATCAGGATATCCAACTGTATCTGCGACCTGTAAGTATGGCGCAGGCGGTATTCGAAAACGTATTTTTTATGATGTCTGATACTAATCAGGGGGGGGGCAAAGCATATCCTGACATGCAATATCATTATGTTAGTAATTTAACCTCGAGTAAACTTGATGGTTTTGTTATTAACCTTAAAAATGATTCAGCATCGAAAACTGGCGTGGCAAAGTTCCGTATTTACCCCTGTGCTAAAGATGCCGGTTTCCTGGTAATGACAGTAAGTTCAGGTTCCCCGGATATTGATACTTCTGACTCTAAAGGTCTGTTTATTGAAGGCATTACGCCAGAGTACATGGGATATTCAATGTACTTTGAAAATACTGACGGTGATATTCTTGATGAAGATCAACAGAAAGTGAATTTGCATTTCAAATCTCTGGAAGATGCCGAATCTAAACCTGATTATGGCGGTTTTATAAACGATACCATTCTTGTGTTTAATGAGCCAACTTATGTTGATCTTATGGGAACAGCTGTTATTGGTGATCGAACTTTTTTGGGGCGTTATGAGGTTCCTTCAAAACCGCAGAAAACGATTTATCCCTTTGAATTCGATACTACAGAGTTAATGGTACAGGATAACGTAAATAAAGCCAAAAACAGGATTTCATACATTGTTGCTGAACGTAGCGGCAACGTAGGGATTTCTGAACATAAAAGACTTATTGTCACGAAGGCAATTCCAGTGACGCCGCCGAAAAAAGGAACGTTAAAATCACCAACCTTTATTGATGTTAGTGGAACGGAAATGGTATCAGGAGGGATCATTAATAAGCATCGTATTGGGAATGGCCTGCCTGGTGAACATATGTACTATCGTATTCCGGTTGCTGGAAACCTTACTGCGGGAGATGTTATTAATACTAAAATTGAATTATCGTATTACGATGATGATAAATATGTTTATTCAAATTTACCCAGTCGGTTGCTTCACTCCTACGAAATTATGCCAGCAGATGTTACACTAGGTTACCTCCAGGTCGAGGTTATGTATGAAGACCTTTGTAATTGCAACAGCGATCCTTTTGGTACAACCAGTAGTAAGTTAATTATCTGGTATGAGACTGAAGGGAACGCTGAAGCTGTGTCTTCTACGCTAATTCTTAATATCGATACAGTAATGTAAGTCAAACATGGATACCAGCAATAACGCTGGCATCCATGTTTATATTCTATTGCAATAATATTTTGGTATTAATATGTCAAATTATAAATTATTAATCATAGGTGGCATATTATCTTCATTGGCAGGGTGTGCTTATGTTGTGCATCCTCACTGGGATAAATGTGGTAATTCTGCATGCACCGTACAGGCGATAAATATAACAAAAAAATAGGCTGTTGATTTACAGGTCTGTTTGTTGATTGTTATTTTTATCTACATAGGGGATTAGTTTAAGTTTTTCAGAAAACCGCCGTTATAATTAGTGTGGCGGTTTTCTGACTATTAAAAATAGCACATTACTACTGTTCTTTATTCCCTTTATTTGGGAAGAAAAACAGAAGTATCAAGGATTGGATACAACCACCTGAACTTTTCGTTTCTGAGTCTCTTTAGTGACTTTCCAAGTACTGTTTGTTGCCCCTGTTATATCGATATATTTACCGCTATTGACGGAGTCCTCGACCTGCCACTGGTAGTTCAATACACCGCACGCTTTTGTACAGGTTGGTGTAGCTGTCAGAGTGTCATTAACGATAGGTGCGCCAGAAACACCGGTACCGCCGCTAATTACCACTTTAATGACATCGTCGCTTCCAGAAATCGGTAGTCCACCCGCTGTTCCGTTTACCGTAGCCTGAACAGGTTTGCCCTGGAATGGCTCAGTAATATTTTTGTCAGTTTGTGGAGTAACAAATAGTGTAATTGTCTGTCCTAAATCTTTGTCCTGAATAGTGTAAGTTTCGGTCACCGCCACTTCAGTAGAACCAATCTTCCAGCTATAGAGTCGGGGAGTCGTTGTATCGGGTTTATCTCCATCAACATCGGCAAATGCAAAGTCATGAGCGGGATCGATTTTTACGATATCGCCGTGGTCAAGAATGCCATTTGCATTTTTATCCTCAAAAGTAATCTCACCTGCAGTCAGGGTTGGCTCATGTCCTGTAATGGACATCGTTGCGGAAGAGGTGATTATTGCTGCGACGGCATTAACACTCATACTGAGTAAGAAGCCCATTGTAATGCTGGCGGCAGTCTTTTTTTTTAAGCTTAGTTTCATATTCTCTTGTCTTACTATTTATTAACAAATACACAATACAGATATGGGATAACGATGACTTTCTGGCTCAGTAATAAGTCATTTGATAATTTGTACCCGCACTTTTCGCTTTTGATCGGCGGTGGAAGGAACATATGTCATCGCTGTGGCACCCGGAATATCGACATAATTATTACTACCTGCTTGATCTTCTCTCTGCCATTGGTAAGTCAACGCATTGCAGTCTGTGCTACAAGGCATTGTTGCTGTCAGCGTATTTCCCACTACAGGCACACCAGTAACCGTTGCGACAGAAACTGTTGTCAGATTAAAGATCAGGCGTTTGCCGGTATCTTTGCCATTAATTTTGACGCCAACAGGTAACTTTGGATTTTCCAGAAGACCACTAAATGTTGTGGTGTAGTGTCCAGGGTTGCTTTCCTGAACGGTATCGAAGGAATATTTCGATGTATCTACAGTACTGTCAGCAATAAAGAATGTTATGCGTTCTTTTTCGTTGCTAATTGGCTGGCCCTTGCTGTCTTGCAAGGTAAGGGCCAGAGTCGACTTTTCCGTGCTTCCGACAGAAAACGTTGTCTTGTCAGCAGTAAGCGTACTTTGCTCAAGTGCGGCTGATGTATCTGTAAAAATGATGTCAGCAGATGCCAGCGTTGTATCTTCCAGGCTTGCAGTAATAGTAAATTTTCCAGCACTTTCACCGGCAGTTACCGTTGTTGTGTAAATTCCATTACCAGACTCTTTGAGTTTTCCCAGTTGCGGCAATACCGGAGCCTGAGGCTTTAAAGTGACGGTTCCTTTCGCCAAAGCCATACCGTCTACCAGCGAGTTGATTGGAGTAAATGCACCATTGAGAATTATCTGCTCTGCTTTGCCGCTTATCGGTTTTTTCTCATTATCCAGTAGAGCAATTGTCAACGTAGTTTGTGTTTTTGTATCTGCCAGCAGATGCGCCACGGCGATGCTAAGACTGGAATATTTCTTACTTATTATCGGTGGCGTAAGAACAACCTGCATTTCGGCGGGTTGCGATGCATTACCACGGGTATCATGCGCAATAGCGGAGATTCCCCATGCATTGATCGCGCCATCTTTCCATTCCGGCAACACCATCTGCCAGTGGGCTCCCTGACCGATCAACTTACCGCCCGCGGCTAAAAATGATGCGTCATCCCATTCAATATCTTTCAAACCATGTTTTGCCTGCACATCAGGCAACAACGGAATGACCTGTTTTGATTTTCCTGTTACTCGCCCCGGGAGGTGTAATTTGATAACGGTTTGTTTGCGATACTCAAGAACGATGTCGTTATTACGATTAACAAGGTCATAGCGGCTGCCATTCAGGGTACGAATGCCTTCTACGGCATCCGTATTTAATTGCTGACGGAGTGGGGTGCCGATGCGCCAGTTCACATCCGCTTTTAGCTGAGTGTCATGTTTTCCACTCTCGCCAGTGCGATGTTCCGCGCTTAATGTCAGCAACGGAAATGGAGTGAAATTCACGCCGACAGTAAGAACCCGGGGGTTTTTCTGCCGGTTTTCTTTACCAAACAGCGCGACCTCCCGACCGAAATACTGCTCATACGTTAGCCTTGTCCCCAGTTGCGGGAGAGCGGGAAGGTATCCTTCCAGACGTAAATCCCAACCATTGGCAGGCCGTTCTTCATAATCTTCAACATTCGGAGATGCTTTCCATCCGGTTAGCCCGATGTAGCCATTAGCGGAAAATTTAACAAAATTACGCCAGTATTCGGCGCCAATCCCCGCCCGGGCATGATCACCAGATAAATCGTAATCGATAAAGGTATTGAGGCCATACATCGTTTGCTGGTTGAAGTGGCGATAACCAATGCCTTGGTTCACAATGCCCCGCCCGTCCACACGGTGGACGCCGCTTTGAGAAAACAGCAGATTGTTCGGCACGTCGTACCACGGATGAAGCAATATAAAAGAGGAATCTTTTAGCGATAAGTTATCGTCGGCGTTGATTTCTATTTGTGCTGTTCCGTAATGTTGCAGCCATTCAGCGGCGCTTTGATTTGCCTTACCCAGCACAAAGCCTTTGGCCATCGCTTTTGCCATGTTGCTATCCGTATGACCAGAAAGCACTCCTCCAGCCTGAGACGCGAAAGCGGCTAACTGAGTTAATTGAGCATTTTCCTGATCACGATCTTCCGCTTCTGTATCCGTACGTGAGCTATCTCGTTGCGTTTCATAAGGCGTGGCTTTTTGCTCGGCGAGCAAAGCGGCATCCGCACTGGCCATAGCAGGCGATATAACCTGGCAAATCGAACCGATCACGACCGTTATACTTTTAAGAACAAAACCGTGGCTAATTATTTTGTTGGTATTGTACATATTCTATAGATGAAGGCATTTTTATGTTAAAAATAATTTTGCTTTAGGAAAAAATGTTGATGAAGCAAAAGCATGTACTATCTTATAATCAGCATTCATTAAGTTAAATTATGAATAAGCGCCATGAAGAGAGGGTGATTCCTGTATTGATGTAATTTTGGTTAATGAACAAGTAGGATGATTGTTAGCACTGTAGCGAGTTATAAATCAGCATACAGCCACTGGACCCTGTTGAAGGGGATATAAAAATTATGATTTATTTTTTTGAAATGAAAGGCAAAGTATTTGCAATGATTTTGAAAAAGTGTATTTGTCCTGGTAATCGATAAGTGCGTTAAATCTTTAGACATTGTCTGCTGCGCCAGCATTAATCCTGTGCTATAGAGTTAAACCATCCCGTGGATATGTAAATAGACCCGTTTTAGTTCCATGCATTTTTTGAGAACCCGGCCAAATTGACCCTGGCCCAAAATCAGTGCAGTGCTAAATCAGAGATCTTCGTCTTTTGACCCTGGCCCAAAATCA
>NZ_RHJM01000026.1:0-21168 GCF_004212315.1 Escherichia sp. E10V5 | reverse complement strand
AGTCCCGTCCGTTCCGCCACTTATTAAGAAGCCTCGAGTTAACGCTCGAGGTTTTTTTTCGTTTGTATTTCTATTATTGCTAAAATCGCAAAAATCCTCTGCGTTTTGCGCCCTTTTTCCGCAACAGTCTGAAGCCCATAATCACCTCAATTAACGAAAATAGCATTAAAAGAGGCATATTATGGCTATCCCCGTATTTGGTTTAGGTACTTTCCGTCTCAAAGACGACGTTGTTATTTCATCTGTGAAAACGGCGCTAGAACTTGGCTATCGCGCAATTGATACCGCACAAATCTATGATAACGAAGCTGCAGTAGGTCAGGCGATTGCAGAAAGTGGCGTGCCACGTCATGAACTCTACATCACCACTAAAATCTGGATTGAAAATCTCAGCAAAGATAAATTGATCCCGAGTCTGAAAGAGAGCCTGCAAAAATTGCGTACCGATTATGTTGATCTGACGCTAATCCACTGGCCGTCACCAAACGATGAAGTCTCTGTTGAAGAGTTTATGCAGGCGCTGCTGGAAGCCAAAAAACAAGGGCTGACGCGTGAGATCGGTATTTCCAACTTCACGATCCCGCTGATGGAAAAAGCGATTGCTGCTGTTGGCGCTGAGAACATCGCTACCAACCAGATTGAACTCTCTCCTTATCTGCAAAACCGTAAAGTGGTTGATTGGGCCAAACAGCACGGCATTCATATCACTTCCTATATGACGCTGGCTTATGGTAATGCACTGAAAGATGAGGTTATTGCTCGTATTGCAGCTAAACACAATGCGACCCCGGCACAAGTGATTCTGACGTGGGCGATGGGGGAAGGTTACTCCGTAATTCCTTCTTCTACTAAACGTGAAAACCTGGAGAGTAATCTTAAGGCACAAAATTTACAGCTTGATGCCGAAGATAAAAAAGCGATCGCCGCACTGGATTGCAACGACCGCCTGGTTAGCCCGGAAGGTCTGGCTCCTGAATGGGATTAAGCCTCTCTGACAGCTCCTCCGGGAGCTGTTTTTACATGCTCGCTAAGGAAATCGATAAAAGCCCGGATGCGCGTACTTACCGCACGGTCGCTGTAATAGACTGCACTGAATGGCATTTCAACTGGCAACACTTTATCTGCCATTAACTCCACCAATTCTCCGCGAGCGATTTCTCTGTCGATCATGTAGTCGGACAAACACGCAATCCCGTTGCCACTCAGGCAAAGCTGTTTCAGTGTTTCCCCACTATTGGATGACAAACCGTACTTCACCTCATGTAATTGTCCATCACTACAGGCTATCGGCCAGGTATTGAGGGAAGCGGGTTCAGTGAATCCCAGGCAAACATGTTGCTTTAAATCGTCGATCGTTTCTGGCTTCCCGTAGCGGGAAATATAATCAGGGGAGGCGATAATTTTTCGATAACTGTTAAATAACGGCCTGGCACGTAAGCTGGAATCCGTTAACGTACCGGCGCGTATCGCGACATCTACTTTTCTTTCGATCAAATTAATAATCGTTTCGGAGGAGACTAGCGATAAAGTGACTTCCGGATAGCGTTCACGGAAAGGCTTAATCAACGGCATCAGAAAGTGCAGCACCACTGGCGTCGCGGCATCGATCCGTAACAGTCCACGCGGTGTATTACGCGTCTCCATAATTTCTGATTCTGCCGCAGCCATCTCCTGCAAAATCAACTGCACGCGACGAAAATAACGCTCGCCTTCTTCCGTCAGGCTAAGTTGTCGCGTGGTCCGATTAAGCAGGCTAACGCCGAGTTTCATCTCCAGCTTTTTCACCGCCCGGCTTACCGCTGAGTTTGCTTGCCCTAATTGTTCCGCTGCCCGGCTAAAACTGCCGCTTTCGACGACCGAAACAAAAATGGCGAGTTCTTCCGACGTGGCTTTCATTTTTGCTCCTGTTGCAAAATAGAAGAGATATTTTGAATTAATTTGTCATTAAACCATCAGGATATGTGATATGTCATCCGATTTAATGTTCTCAATAATGAGCAAAATTCTGACCGGTGTAAGCACTTGCTTACATAACAATATACAATTGCTCGTTGAAAGAGTGAGCTAAAATCCCTATAACAGTAGAACCCTCCCGAGTGAGGAAGGGGTGACGTAATAGAGGTTTCAAAGTCAAAAGTGCGAAAAAACACCTATGCCATGCGCTATGTTGCCGGACAACCTGCGGAAAGGATCTTACCGCCGGGGTCTTTTGCGAGCATCGGCCAGGCATTACCACCCGGAGAACCGTTAAGTACCGAAGAGCGTATTCGGATCCTGGTGTGGAACATATACAAACAGCAACGCGCTGAATGGTTGTCGGTATTAAAGAACTACGGCAAAGATGCACATCTGGTTTTATTACAGGAAGCGCAAACAACGCCAGAGTTAGTACAGTTTGCGACTGCTAACTATCTTGCTGCTGATCAGGTACCCGCTTTCGTGCTGCCGCAGCATCCTTCCGGTGTAATGACCCTTTCGGCGGCACATCCCATTTATTGCTGCCCGTTACGCGAACGTGAACCTATTTTACGTCTGGCGAAATCAGCGCTGGTGACGGTCTACCCATTACCTGATACCCGCCTGTTGATGGTCGTCAATATTCACGCCGTCAACTTCAGTCTTGGCGTAGATGTTTACAGTAAGCAGTTACTTCCTATTGGCGATCAGATTGCCCATCACAGCGGCCCGGTCATTATGGCGGGAGATTTCAATGCCTGGAGCCGTAGAAGGATGAACGCGTTATATCGCTTTGCGCGGGAAATGTCGCTGCGCCAGGTGCGTTTTACCGATGATCAGCGCCGTCGGGCGTTTGGTCGCCCGCTCGATTTTGTTTTCTACCGTGGTCTTAACGTCAGCGAAGCTTCTGTACTGGTTACGCGCGCTTCCGATCACAATCCGCTACTCGTTGAATTCAGTCCCGGCAAGCCTGATAAATAAGGTATGTCAGGTCTGCCACAGGGCAGACCAACGTTTGGCGCTGCCCTTTTATACTCAAACAACAAAAGGACAGCGCAATGGCAATACAATCCCACCATGACCACGTAGAAAAGCAGTTTAGCTCGCAGGCCAGTGAGTATTTAACCAGTACCGTACATGCATCCGGGCGAGATTTACAGCGACTGGCGGTGCGTCTGGCTGATTATCCTGATGCAAGTGTACTTGATATGGGCTGCGGAGCAGGGCATGCCAGCTTTGTCGCTGCGCAAAACGTGAGCGCGGTGGTGGCGTATGACTTATCTGCCCAAATGCTGGATGTCGTGGCACAAGCTGCCGAAGCCCGGCACCTGAAAAATATCACCACCCACCAGGGATATGCCGAAAGTCTGCCATTTGCCGATAACGCATTTGATATTGTTATCAGCCGTTATTCTGCCCATCACTGGCATGATGTTGGTGCAGCACTGCGTGAAGTGAATCGGATATTGAAACCCAGCGGTAGGCTGATTGTGATGGACGTAATGTCTCCGGGTCACCCAGTGCGCGACATCTGGTTACAGACGGTAGAAGCATTACGCGATACCTCTCACGTACGAAACTACGCCAGCGGTGAGTGGTTGACGTTAATCAATGAAGCCAAACTGATAGTTGATAATTTAATTACAGATAAGTTACCGCTGGAATTTTCTTCATGGGGCGCCAGAATGCGTACGCCAGAAGCATTAGTAGACGCTATTCGCATTTACCAACAGAGCGCATCGACAGAGGTGAAAACGTATTTTGCCTTGCAGAATGATGGCTCTTTCACCAGTGATATCATCATGGTAGAAGCACATAAAGCGGCATAAATAAAAAAGGCACCGGGGGAATCGGTGCCTTTTTATTATCTGGTTTATCAGGAATCTGGCATGTTGCTGTTTTTCACAAACAACGTCAGCTTATCGCCTGGTTGCAGATTCGCAGTGTCGCTGTTCCAGCGCATCACATCTTTGATGTTCACGCCGTGGCGTTTAGCAATGCTTGAAAGCGAATCGCCTTTGCGCACACGATACGTAATGCTATCGCTGTTGTTTGCCAGCCGCTGTGCGCTACTACCTGCGCCAATCGTCAAACTTTGGCCTGGTTTCAGCTTAGCTCCGCGCAGTTTATTCCACTGCTGCAAATCTTTGGTGCTTACGCCGAGACGTGAAGCGATACTTGAAAGCGTGTCGCCAGAACGAACGGTGTAAACACGACTGTTAAGCGGCGTATTGTCGGCAACCAGCGTCGACTGTACAGCAGCAATTTCGCCGGAAGCCAGAGATTCACGCAGTTGATCTGCATGCTTCTTTGGCACCATCACGTACTGCGGGCCACTTGCGCCCAGCGTGGAGCCTTTTACACCAGCGTTGAATGTCTTCAGCTTGCTGACGGAAATTCCCGCCATATCTGCAACCTTCGCCATATCAACCGGGCTACTCAGGTGTACACGCGCCAGAGCACGGCTTTCATCGGTCGTCGGCAGACGTACACCATAACGTTTGCTGTTTTTGAGAATATCGCTCAATGCCAGCATTTTAGGCACGTACTGCTTCGTTTCCTGCGGCAACGGTAGCGACCAAAAGTCCGTGGATTTCCCACGTGCTTTGTTCGTTTTAATTGCCTTCATGACCCGACCTTCGCCGCTATTATAAGCCGCTACGGTCAAAAGCCAGTCGCCGTCAAACATCTTGTTCAGACGTTGCATCATGTTCAGCGCGGCTGTCGTTGAAGCAACAACATCGCGACGCGCGTCATAATTGCGAGTCTGTTTCAAACCATAATTGCGCCCCGTGCTCGGAATGATCTGCCAGATGCCTGCGGCATTGGCGCCAGACGTCGCGTGAGGATCAAAAGCGCTCTCCACTATGGGTAGTAGTACCAGTTCCATAGGCATGTTACGTTTTTTAACTTGCCCGGCTATCCAGTACATATACGGCTCTGCCCGTAAAGTTACATCGTGGAGATAGCTCTTATTGCGTAAATATTTCTGTTTCTGTTCGCGAATCCGGTCATTTTCCGGAATTCCCATCTTTAGCTCGTCGCCAATGAAAGCCCACAAGTCACCATCTGGCGCGATAGACGTCCCATCGTCCATCCATCGTGCCTGACTTGTAAACTTTGCTGCTTCCCCTTGACCAGCTGCAGAAAGGCTCTGTGCGTGCTGTTGGACGTTACCGGTACTCTGGCAACCCACGAGCAGGACAGAGGCGAGTAATATCGCTTTTGCCTTCATGTGTGTGTCAATAGTTGCTTAAAAGACGACCGATCATAACGGCGAACGAAGCCGATGACAAGAAAGTTTTATCAGAATCTATCTTTCTTTGACCTTAACCAGGCAAAACGTTCCTCAGGTTGTTGCAATAATGTTTCTTTATTAATTACATTAATTAAATCAATATATTCTGTTCTTAAAAAAACATTAATTTTCCGCTCATTTTTCAGAATTACGGGGAGTGTAATTTGATTTTTTGCCCGTAACTCAATAACTTTACGATAATAATCATTTATGGACAAATCGTGCGGAAGAATACTCAAGGCAAACTTCATATTTGATAAAGTATATTCATGAGCACAACATACCAGTGTATCGTCAGGTAGAGCACTTAATTTTTTAAGTGATTGATACATTTGAGAAGCTGTACCTTCAAATAATCGCCCGCAGCCACCAGAGAAAAGAGTATCACCGCAAAATAGATAAGGATTGCTGAAGTAACAGATGTGTCCTAAAGTGTGACCTGGTGTAGCAATTACACTAAATTCATGCCCCAAAACGAAGGCAGTATCACCATCTTTGACTACCTGCGTTGTTCCCTTATCTTGTGTCTCTTGTGGACCGTAGACCACAATTTGCGGAAACTTTTCCACCAGTTCTTTTACGCCGCCAACGTGATCGTGGTGATGGTGGGTGAGAAATATGGCCTCCGGTTGCCAGTTATTGGCGGCAATGGCCTTTACTACCGGCTCCGCTTCTCCAGGATCGACAATCAGGCAACGGCCTGCTTCATCATTCAAAACCCAGATGTAATTGTCATCAAAGGCAGGAATACTGTTAAGATTCATATATTACCTCTCAGTGTGAAACGGAAGGTTGTGATGAAACCGGCAAGGAACCCTCAAACAGTCGTGGCTCCTGATTGCTGGGGCGATTTGCCCTGGGGAGAGCTTTATCGCAAGGCGCTGGAGCGCCAGCTCAACCCATGGTTCACGAAAATGTATGGTTTTCATCTGCTTAAGATTGGCAATTTAAGCGCAGAAATCAATTGCGAAGCGTGCGCGGTTTCTCATCAAGTGAATGTTTCTGCGCAAGGAATGCCCGTACAGGTGCAGGCGGACCCACTTCATCTTCCTTTTGCCGATAAATCCGTCGATGTTTGTCTATTGGCGCATACGTTGCCATGGTGCACCGATCCGCATCGTTTGTTGCGTGAAGCCGATCGGGTATTGATTGATGATGGCTGGCTGGTCATTAGTGGCTTCAATCCCATCAGTTTAATGGGATTACGTAAACTTGTGCCAGTCTTGCGAAAAACATCGCCTTATAACAGCCGGATGTTTACCCTGATGCGGCAACTGGACTGGCTCTCTTTGTTGAATTTTGAAGTGCTACACGCCAGCCGTTTCCACGTTCTCCCGTGGAATAAACATGGTGGAAAACTATTGAGCGCGCATATTCCTGCGCTTGGTTGCTTACAACTTATCGTTGCCCGGAAACGGACTATTCCTTTAACGCTCAACCCGATGAAACAGAGCAAAAACAAACCGCGAATTCGCCAGGCGGTCGGCGCCACCCGGCAATTTCGTAAACCACAGGCTTAAACTTCGACTTGGTAGCCCGTATCTTCCAGTGTGGGATTCATTGCCGCGGCACGAGCCAGTTCATCGCAACGTTCGTTTTCTGGATGACCGGCATGGCCTTTTACCCATTCCCATTTGATTTGATGCTGCCCCAACGCGGCATCAAGACGTTGCCAGAGATCGACATTTTTTACTGGTTTTTTGTCTGCTGTTTTCCAGCCACGTTTTTTCCAGTTATGGATCCACTGGGTGATCCCCTGGCGGACATACTGGCTGTCGGTACTCAGAATGACTTCACAGTGTTCTTTTAACGCTTCCAGCGCGACAATAGCAGCCATCAACTCCATACGGTTGTTGGTGGTGCGGGTGTAGCCAGCGCTAAAGGTTTTTTCGCGTCCACGATAGCGTAAAATAGCACCGTAACCCCCAGGTCCTGGATTACCCAGACACGAACCATCGGTGAAAATTTCTACCTGTTTAAGCATCTCTGGTAGACTTCCTGTAATTGAATCGAACTGTAAAACGACAAGTCTGACATAAATGACCGCTATGAGCACTGCAATTACACGCCAGATCGTTCTCGATACCGAAACCACCGGTATGAACCAGATTGGCGCGCACTATGAAGGCCACAAGATCATTGAGATTGGTGCCGTTGAAGTGGTGAACCGTCGACTGACGGGCAATAACTTCCATGTTTATCTCAAACCCGATCGGCTGGTGGATCCGGAAGCCTTTGGCGTACACGGTATTGCCGATGAGTTTTTGCTCGATAAGCCCACGTTTGCCGAAGTAGCCGATGAGTTCATGGACTATATTCGCGGCGCGGAGCTGGTTATCCATAACGCAGCGTTTGATATCGGCTTTATGGACTACGAGTTTTCGTTGCTTAAGCGCGATATTCCGAAGACGAATACCTTCTGTAAGGTCACCGATAGCCTTGCGGTGGCGAGGAAAATGTTTCCCGGTAAGCGCAACAGCCTCGATGCATTATGTGCTCGCTACGAAATAGATAACAGTAAACGAACGCTGCACGGGGCATTACTCGATGCCCAGATCCTTGCGGAAGTTTATCTGGCGATGACCGGTGGTCAAACGTCGATGGCTTTTGCGATGGAAGGAGAGACACAACAGCAGCAAGGTGAAGCAACAATTCAGCGCATTGTACGTCAGGCAAGTAAGTTACGCGTTGTTTTTGCGACAGATGAAGAGCTTGCAGCACATGAAGCTCGTCTCGATCTGGTGCAGAAGAAGGGCGGAAGCTGCCTCTGGCGGGCATAAATACCTGTGAAAGGCGCTAAAAATAGCGAGTTGGGCGATTTTTGCAGCAAACGATTCAAAAGATGAGAAAAATCGTTGACGAAGGCCGAGGCAATCCGTAATATTCGCCTCGTTCCCAAAGGAACACAACACGGAGCGGTAGTTCAGTCGGTTAGAATACCTGCCTGTCACGCAGGGGGTCGCGGGTTCGAGTCCCGTCCGTTCCGCCAAATTCACTCATGAAAATGAGTTCAGAGAACCGCAAGATTTTTAATTTTGCGGTTTTTTTGTATTTGAATCCCGCGATTTCTCCGTTCAATGATTTTACTCTGGCGTAAGTGCGTGATTCTCGCTTGTTGTCTCATTCATTAAAATTCAATAATGATATCGAACCATTCAGCTTAAATATATTTCCAGAGAATAATTTTATATTGATTAAATGAATGTATATTTCAAATTGATTTTGTTTGTTATTATTTAAGTGGGGTATATAATTAGAGTCCGTTACCCGTGCTTAATATTCTAATCATTATGACAGACGAGGGAGTGTCCGATTATGAATTCAAAAAAGGTTTGTTGTATATGTGTATTATTCTCGCTGCTTGCAGGATGTGTCTCTGAATCTCCTATTGATGAAAAGAAGAAAAAAGCTCAAACCACACAAAGTAATCTTAATAAAAACGCTCCCCAGCAACTAACAGACAAAGACTTATTTGGTAATGAAACCACACTATCCGTATCCGAGGAAGATATTCAAACTGCGCTTGAAGGAGATGAGTTTCGTGTACCTCTCAATTCTCCCGTAATAGTCGTTCAGTCTGGCAGTCGTGCACCGGAAACCATCATGCAGGAGGAAATGAGAAAATATTATACAGTTGCCACATTTTCTGGCATTCCTGACAGGCAAAAGCCTGTAACCTGTAATAAAGACAAAAACAAAGACGAAAGCCAGGATGTTGTAGATGCTGAAAATATGAACTGGATGCAGGCATTACGTTTTGTGGCGGCAAAAGGCCATCAGAAAGCGATTATTGTTTACCAGGATACGTTGCAGACAGGAAAATATGACTCTGGATTGAAATCAATAGTTTGGTCAGATTATAAAAATCAAAAATTGACTGACACGATGTCACTGCGTTATTTGGTTCGATTCACGCTGGTGGATGTGGCTACAGGGGAGTGGGCTACCTGGTCGCCTGTGAATTATGAATATAAAGTGCTTCCACCGCTGCCCGGCAAGAATGAAACTAGTACGACTGATGTGACAGAGCAACAAATCATGCAACTTAAGCAAAAGACATATAAAGCGGTGGTAAAAGATTTGGTTAACCGCTATCAATAATAAATTATATCTGCCGGCAATAATTTCTGGCGGTAATGATTCGAAACTCTTTGCATCAGAATTTTTTCTGACAAAGGAAGTGCCACAAATAAAAAAGGACATATAACCCTGAGTTCAAAAATATTTATTTTAAGATGGTTAACTATTTTAAGTGATTAATCATCCCTGTGAGAAATATATTCATTGTTACATTTTATCCCATTTTTAATATAGATTGCACTAGGGAAAATTCCTTTGTTATTACTGCAGGGGTGATAATGAGTATTGACATATCCTGTGACAAAGGGGGCCATTAAAGGTGCTATTGCGATAGCTATTAATAAAAAAATAAGAGTTAGCTGCATTGTTATATCTGTGGCGAAATTGATAACTTTCGTTTTTTTAATTAAGAATGATTTTATTGTCGTAAGTAAAATTATATGAATGTTTAAAAAGGAAAACGATATGAAACCAAAGCATAGAATTAACATTCTCCAATCGTAAAATATTTCCGTACAGCCTTTTATTATTGAATATAGAGGTTTAATTCCGGTAAAAAATAAAGATGCATTGAATGCAGGGAAAAATAATATGGCCATAAAAAACATCGAAAGAAAGTCTTTCAATTTAACATGTAAACGCATAGTTAATCCTTATACCACGGGGGGAGTGTTAAGAACATACATAAATGGAGTCATGTTTTCCCTTTTCCATTTATCAATTTCTTGTTGCCGTTTTAGTCCATCTCTAATCGCATCTTTTAATTTTTCTGATAAATGGTATTGAGTATCGATTTCATTTAAAACAACTGTACAAACTATCCCTGTCAGTAAAATTGCTCCCCCTACAAGAATTACTGGAAGGCCAAAACTAAGACAGACAACAGAAGCCAGGCTCCCAATGGCGGTTGCAACACCGCCTGCAATCACTGCTTTCACAACATCCATTGAAATATCGCCAAGAAAATTAACCAGATCCCGCTCTGAACTCATAATAAATTCTATGGTTCTCCAGGCTACTGAAAACCAAATACAGAACTTAACTCCTTTTATTGATTCAGATAAAGATCCTCTCCAGCCAACTGCGAGTTCCAGCACTTGAGGTGCTCGTGAAGAGAAAATATATTTACCAAGTTTTTCTAAAAGCCAGGGGCTGGATGTTGTGATTTTTATATATTTCTCTCCAAGTATTTCAAAGTAACTTGCTTTTGTATACTTTAATGCATTAAGGTTAAATATAATTTTCCCATTTTCATCAAACTCAGTCATTAATTTACCCGCGTTAACTAACCAGGCGAGTGTATCTTTTATACCTGAAGGATGTGTAGTGATAAAATGAATGTAATCAAATGATGTTATTGGGCTGAGTATTTTTTTTGCAACATCAAGTGTCAAGAGAATAACATGATGAGTGTTCTGACGCCTTAACTCATCAATGAGTGGGACGTCGTTAAGATAAGGGTGCTGAGGTACTAGCTGGTTTATTGGCTGAGCCCCCCGAAGAATGTCTCCTACATAATCAGCCCACTGTGCATTCTGTGTGTTGTTATTATTCCTTAAACCAGCCATTTTATCTCTCCGCAATAGTAATTTATTATGTTATTACAGTAAGTTACTGTACACGATCCTGCCATTTACTCATTGCATTTGTACCGGCTAGCGTATGCTCCCAGGAAATATCTTCATAAATAAAGGCAATTCTCTCTTGTGGCTCCAGTTCTTTTTCCAGGACAGCATGCGGTGTGACAAAATCAATACTTGATATTCTGGCTTTTGACAGATTTATTTTATAATAAGGCTGGTAAATACCCGCTTTACTGGTTCGGTAGAGTATAAATTCACATGTTACCATCTTTTCATTGTCACTAAGTGCTTTTGCCAGCAATGGTGAGGATTTATCAACCGGTTTGGTGATAATTAATTCATGATGATTGACATTTTGACTTCTTGAGATGGAATGCATTAACGCATAAACCATGATCTGATCTTTATGTTCTGACTGCGCTTTGTTTCCGACTGAATCAAGCGTTGAGCAACCCGCTGAAATCAGCCCCTGTGTCTCCCCACTCAAAGATAAATAACTCATATTTGCCATGATAATCTCCTTTAATTAAATAATTATTTTCCGGACGTGGTCCCGGTTGCCGCCTCCGGCATCACGTTATTTTTCAGCAGCAGCCACCGACTTAATACGCCTTCGAGTCGTTCATTAATTTGTTTTTCCAGCGCATCTGTATTCTGCTTCTGCGCACGGGCATCCTGGTACTGCGTCAGCAGGGATTCCAGGGGCGTTTCCTGCCCCAGTCCCCGCTCCGCCTGCCAGATGACATTTTTAATATAGGAAAGGGTTAATCCCTCTTTTTCGCGCTGCATTACGAGATCTGCAAAAGCATGTAAGTCCTGACGAGTCTGTAACCAGCCACGCAACTGCGGGCTACTCTGTGCGCGGGTTTTGAGTGCCTCATTCCATTGTGTCGAGGCCTGCTGTTGTTGCAGGCTTTCCGGCCAGCGGCTGTCGGCAACACGCATCATTTGCATCCCTGTTTCCAGCGGCTGTACCGGGGATGTATCAAGAAGTTGTTGCAGCCTGCGCTCATAGTTTTCGAGTTCAGGTGAGGACATCCACACCGTTGCTGCGCCCTGAGCGGTGTCGTTAACCTGTAGCAGTTGCTGCTGTACCGGATAGACCTGCCACCACCACAATACTGAGGTGACAGCCACTGAACAGACGATCCCTGTGATAAACCCTCTTACCGTACTGCCTTGCTTCATCACACTGGCCTGTGGGGGATTTTCTGTCAGACTGCGCACTTCCACTTTTATCTCTGGCAGGGGAGGCACTACCGGTTCTGGCGTGGAGGAAGCCGTTGTTTCCGGGGCATAAATCAGCGTTCTGACCGTGGTCTGTGCGGCGTTTTCAACGTTACTCTTCGGCTGGGGTTCAAGCCGCTTACGCGTGTTCTGCATAAAATAGAGCAGATTCTCCACGCGCGGAACGCGCTTCAGCTCCACCTGCTGAAGCTTGTCGCAGATAAGCTGCAATGCCCACTCTGTGCGGTAGAACAGTGGCAGATCGGATTCCGCAAAGGAGATTTGCTGACGCAGAATATTGCCGGTTCGGGAGTTAAACCAGTCCAGCATTTCAGTACGTGCCGGACCGCTCTGCGGCCAGAATTTATCCCAGTCGTGGCTTACCATTGCCGCCAGCAGTTCCGCACCTTCGCAAAAGCCCGCCAGTCCCTGTGTCCGTGTCCGGGCAAGTGTATAGTAGGTGGCGGTGTGTAAATCCACACCGTTAGCTTTAAAAATCGCCAGCGCCAGCGACTCCACCAGTTTCCAGTTCAGTTCAGGCTGTGACGGATGGCTGGCTTTGTTTATTTCCTCGCGGATGGCGCTGAAGTCCGGCAGCCCGCGCGGGTCACTGCCGGTAACGATAGTTTGTGTCAGTACGTTACTATTCATCCCGGCCTCCTCAGTACAGTGTGTCTGACAGGCCAAACTGGCTGAACAACCCACCACTGAACGGGTTATCTTCCGTGTCGGTATGCACGCGGTAGGTCATTGCGCCACCGTCCACGCTAAAGCGCACGGTAAAGTTGCCATCCTGTACTCCGGTCAGCTGTCCGGCCCCGAACAGGCGGAACTGAGCCCACGGCCCGCTGAAGCTGATACTGCGCGGTGCGCCGCCGCTGGCACTAACCAGCGTCAGTTTGCTTTCGTTGCCTTCGCGCATATTGTTAGGCCAGACCAGATGGGCGGTATAGTTACGGCCCTGGCTGTAATCGACTAACTGACCGTCAAGGTTCAGTACGCTGCGGCGTTTGTTGCCGGAAAGCGATACCGTTTCCACGGCAAAGGATGTTCCCAGACCGTTCTGTTTGCTGAAGAAGATGTCACGGATGTTCTGCGCGGTTTCCAGTTGCGCAATAATATCTTCGCGAATAATGACGTTGTTATCGCCATCCTCCAGACTCAGGTCATTGTCGATAAACAGCTTTAGGTTCTGCAGGTAGAAGGTATCCAGTATGCCATCTGGTTTAAAGAATCGTTCGAAGGCATCCAGTGAGGCATCCTGTGCAGAACGTGGATTAAACGGATAGTTATTTGCCAGTTGCTCGTTAAACGGTTTCACCACGCTGTCGCGCCAGTCCAATTCCATATAGTGAACGGCTTCCACCATCACCACATGCCAGGCCTGGTCAGCCAGCCTGCCTACCCAGCGGTTGAGCGGAGCAGGCAGTGTTTTTGCCATCTGGCGGGTGGCGAATATGGGATCGCTGCTGTTCTGATCAAGCCGTAACTGCACGGCTTTCAGTGCCGATTTCCCAGGTACAGGCGCGTTCTGGATCGCCAGCAGGTAGCGGTGTAACTCGGTGAGCTGCTGGTACACGGCCTGCATCGTGCTTTCTTTATCTTTCTGGACTGTCAGGGTACTGTTTTCCGGGGCGAACTCATGCCCAAGGCGGGTGAGTAACTGGTAGTCTGGTTCTGCCAGGGCCTCATCCCGTTCTTTAGCAGAGAGTTTTTCAGAAAAGGCGCCTGGTTGTGTGTTGTCACGCAGCACGGTCAGCGCCCGCTGCAAAGGCTGGTCGCCGCTGATAACCTGCTCCAGCGCCCCGGTTAGTTGTCCGATGGACTCAAAATTGCGGATATTCAGATTGTCCATCCCGGCCCGCCAGGTGGCGGTGTAGTCGCTAATATACTGCTCGGTCAACTGGCGCTGGATTTCCGCGCGGTCGGCGTCACTGTATTTCACGCTGCGGGTGAGGTTGAGTACCCAGGAATCCATCGCCGTCAGTTCAACCAGTTCATCGCGCTGTTTTACAAAATAGCTTTGCAGGCCGTAACGGGTAAGAAACTGTGGAACAACCAGTTTGTTGTCATCGGCAGATGTAAACACTTGGTCAAAGGTTGGCCCTACCTGGTCACGCAGATTGAGGTCGGCAGGAAGAACACCCAGCGCCCGCGTTTTCAGGCTCTGATAAACCCGCTGGTAGACAGGTAGTTTGCTTAGCTCTTTCTGTGCTGACACAACGGGCTTGTCATACGGCGTCCAGCGGCTGATGGCGTCACCGTCGCCCGCCTGACGCTCTGCATGCCAGTCAGTGTGAGCCAGCGCGTAGTCAAGATGGGACATCAGTTGCGCCTGGATATCGCGCTGGCCGTGGAACTTTTCGCTCCAGCGTTTTGCCATATACTGCTTCACCACCTCATTGTTACGTCCGCTCTTATCCTCCAGCATTCGCATCACGCGCAGCACGGCGAGTTTTTCCTCACTCTCCGGTGGCGCGGCGTTCATCTCTTTGACCAGCCCGTTAAACAGCGACGGAAGATAGCGTTGCTCCAGCAGTTGCAGGTAGGTCCGTTCCACATAAGGCCCGATGCGTCGCCCCTGATATAATCCCATCTCCGCAAGGCGGCTGCGGTCGCCCCAGTCACCGTAGGCCAGAGTGGCATCGCGTACTGGGTTCAGCAGCGGCAGTTGCAGGTTGCCATAGTCATCTTCCCCCTGCGGAGGTGGTACATCCATAAAGGCTTTTGCCTGCTTAAGCACGGTGATGCCGGACTGATAGTTACCGTTGTAATAGTGATGCCAGCCGGCAATGAGCAGCAGTGCCGCCACGCCGCCTGTGGCAGAGAAAACCGTCAGGCGGCGGCGGGAACGCATCAGCCAGGCGCGGCTCTCTGTTGCCAGATTAGGCTCTGCGAGTAATGCCTGCGGGAACAGGCTGCGGGTGAAATAGGGCGCGGTGTCCACCAGGGGCCAGGACGCCAGTGGATTATTGCCCAGCCGGTACTGGCGGGCGGCAGACTGGGTGAAAATATCATCCATCTGTCCGCGCTGAAGCGAAGAGGTGAGATAGACGCCACGCAGCATCACGTTCATATTTTTGCCGTCAAGCAGACCCTCAAGCAGTGATACCAGCGGTTCACGGCTTCCCTGCATCTGACGGGAAAAACTAAATAAAGACGCACGGGCGTGGCTCTGTCCGACCATCAGATCCGGCAACGCCAGATTCATTCGATCCACCCATGTCTGCCAGAAAGCATTCAACTCTGTTCGCCAGTCATCATTTTCATGGGCACGGCGGGTGAACGTGACGCCCAGAATCGCATCGCGATCCTGTCTGTTCAGTGACTGAAACAGGGCGGCAAAACCCTGCAATAAATCAAGCCGGGTCAGTACCACGTAAACCGGTAACTGGCAGTGAAGATGCTGGCGTATATCCTGCAAGCGGCTGCGTAGCGTCTGTAACAGATGCTCGTGGCGGCGTTTGTCTGCGGTCAGCAGATCGGGTAAATCGAGTGTCAGAATAATCCCGTTCAGCGGCTGGCGCGCGCGCTTTTCTTTCAGCCAGCCGAGGGCATGTTCCCACAGACGGCGATGCAGGATATCCGCATCAGCGGGAGCGCAGAGTGTGCCGTCGATATCAAAGATCACCGCCTGTTTACCGACATGGGGCGTAAGGTACAGGCGTTGTTCTGCGCCGCGTGCGCCCTCCGGGGCATAAATAATGTCGGACGGAAACCCCTCGCGCAGCAGTGTCGTTTTGCCACTGCCCGCCGGGCCGATGACCATATACCACGGCAACTGCCACAGGAAACGGCGGTTGTCGAGATGGCGTTGCAGGCGCAGCAGCCAGTGGTCGAGGTAACGCTGCTGGGCGTTCAGCTCCGCACTGAGCGGATCAATGGCTTCCTCGCGCTGTTGTTTTTGCTGTTTTTCAAGCAGTTGCAGGCGCTTCATTACCCGGACGGTAAGCCACACAAGGGCAATAATCCCCCACGCCGCCGTTGCCAGCCAGCGGTTCGCCAGTGGTTTGAGCCACTGTTCTTCATACAGCGTCCACGTCGGGCCTTTCCACCAGATCCATACCAGCAGGAAAATCCACGCCAGTATCAGCAACCAGAATGCAGAAACCTTAAACCGGGGCATCGCCGGGCGCAGGGCTGATTTGAGTCCGCTGAATAGTCGGGGTGTTGGTAATCTGAACACAAAAACTCCTGTTATCTCTTATTGTTCTGCCGTGAATTTTTGTTCGAGCTGCGCAAGTAACGATGGCTCCCAGTCAGACACCATCGTCTGCCCCCCCATCATGAACAACATCCGGTACTGTTGCTGCGCAAGCTGTACCAGCCCCGCCTCCTCCGTCAACTGGGCGGCAAGGTACTGGCGGTGAAACTGATCGCGGGGATCGCCTTCGGGTAGCATGTCCAGATACCGCAGCGCCGCCTCCAGCCCCTGCTCAGTAAAACAGGTCCTGGCTGCCTGCGATTCCTCTCCGGCCTGCGCAACCGGTGTAACTTTGCCGTCGGGCGAAGCGGACAGCCATTGTTTCGTCTGCTCACTGATAAAAGGTGTACGGTCATTAAACAGTAGCCCGGTAAGCTGGGGCAGACGCTCAAGGAAGCGGTTGACCTCATCGCGGATGGCGTCTGCCACCTGTTTGTAACCCAGGCGCAGTGCTGTCTGTGCAGAAAGACAGTGACCGTCCAGCCAGTAGGGTGCCAGAAGCACACTTTTCTCCACCTGCTGCCACAGTGCCATATCTGCGCTGCCAAGCTGTGCTTGGTAATCTGCAATCATATCGGCGGAAACGGCGGCCAGCGGGGTTCGTCCGTCACTTTCCGCCTGGGGCGTACTGTTGATGGATTGCCACAGAGCATGGCGACGCAGGCGATAGCCCTGCGGCGAATCTGGCTGGCGCTCGCATAAAATGGCTGCCACTTTTAACAGCGTATCGCGCCAGGCTTTATCGTCGTGGCTGTCAATGGTGACTTGCGGAGCCGGATCGCTGGTTTGCGTCACGCCGCTTTCAGGTGTGACGGTGGTCTGTGGTGTACTACCGGAGGCTGCCGGAGTGGGGGAGGGTGCAGGGGCCGCACGATTAAACGCACGCTGGTAGAGGGCAAAAAGATCATCGGTTGCCTGCGCCAGTTCCGGGACGTTATGTGATTGCCAGCACTGCGCCAGTTTCGCCAGTTCGCCCAGCAGCGCATCGCGCTGCGTTGTGGCAGCGTTTTCTGAAAAGCTTTCAATCCCCGTTTCAAAGCGTTTAATGACCTGGCTGGCGAAACGTTTTTTGTGCGCCATATTTTGCGGTGCGGCCACTGCCCAGTAATGCTCCACATACAGCGCCAGCAGGCGCAATGCCAGGAGCGGATCTCCGGCGTGTTGCAGGGTTCTGAGCAGATGTGCCAGCAGCCGGAAGTCTTTGCTTTCAGAGGCCAGAAGCTGAAGACCCCTGCGTTGTAGTTCCGGGATATCCAGTTGGCTGTGAGCCAGTGACCCCAGTTTGACGATTTCGCCGTCGATATACTCCCAGACCGGATTATCGTCCTTCAGCGCCGATGCCTGCCTCTCTTCCGGCAGGTTTTCCAGCAGGTGCGATATCCAGACATTCGGATCGCGTAAGTCCATTGCCATATTTTTATTCTCCCGCCCAGTGGCAGGCATCGCGCAGGGGAGTGATCACCCTGGCCAGCCCGTCAATGTTAAAGGTCAGCTTTCCAACTGCGTTGTCTGCGCCGGTATCCACAGTCAGCGTTTTTGCGCTAAATAACTGTTTAATTTCATCAATGCCGGATAACCCCCGGCTGGACTCCAGCAGAGTGCCGCTCTCACGCACAAACCAGTGGCTGCGGAATGTCTTGCCATCGGCGCTCAGAGTGACGGCAATATCGTGCGTATCCAGTGGGTGCATCAGTGCCACCTGCATCCGGGTGATATTGTCCACGCAACTGAACATCAGCACCGGGCGTGGCGGAACATGACCGATAGCCGGGGTGGTTATCACCACCGTCGGGCGTTCACCCGGCACCTGCGTCACCAGCAGCTCTGTGGTGCTGCCCTGGCGGCGTTTTTCCTGCTCTGTGGCGCGGGTCCAGGCTTCGCCCTGGTAACGGGCTTTCACCAGTGCAGCCCCACCAAAGGCTGGCTGTTCCGGCGAAAGAATGCGGTCATAACAGTCGAGACGCTCCAGCGCCGCAGGCTCCCGCCGACAGGACTGCATGGACTGTAACGTAGCT
Source organism: Escherichia sp. E10V5 (assembly GCF_004212315.1). Lineage (NCBI taxonomy): Bacteria > Pseudomonadati > Pseudomonadota > Gammaproteobacteria > Enterobacterales > Enterobacteriaceae > Escherichia > Escherichia sp. E10V5. The sequence goes on along the minus strand of NZ_RHJM01000026.1, from coordinate 2,805 downwards.
GCTGCATCCGAAGGTGTCGCTGTAGCAGCAGCTACCGCCACACCAGCCATTGATGATGTTTCTGCGGGCGCGGCACTAGCGGGTAAGCCCGCCATCAGGCCCGCGATAAACCATCCTGTCTGCCGGAAAACGCGCAACCTGCTCATAAAACAGCTTCATCCTCTGTGACGGACTCGTCGTTCTGAGCATCTTCCACGTCTGCCGTGAATGCACCGTCTGCCGCCGACAGACGAATCCGGGCAATCGCCGTGTTGGCCGCCATTTTCTGCAACAGCAGCAGCGAGAGCGGCGGCAGCATGTCGCCGTCGATGACCGATTCGAGCATCCTCGCGCCGTTTTCCGCGCGGGTGACGCGGCTCATGATTTCATCCGTCACTTCCGGTTCAATAATCACTTCTGCGCTAAAGCGGCTGCGCAGCACGTTATCCAGGCGGGTGAGTTTTCCGTCGATAATGGTGGCGAGCGTCTCTTTCGACAGCGGCAGGTACGGCACCACTTCCATACGCGCCAGCAGGGCAGGTTTAAAGAAATCCGCCAGCACCGGGTAGAGGGCTTCCTGCATGGTTTCCGGGTCATCGACGTGTTCGACAATCACCTGGTAGCCAAGGTTGGAGGTGAGGAAGAAGACGATGTTTTTACAGTCAATCAGGCGGCCCTCGCCGTCCGCCATCTCGCCCTTGTCAAACGCCTGATAGAACAGGTTGAGCACATCTGGGTGCGCTTTTTCCACTTCATCGAGGAGCACCACCGAGTAGGGTTTCTGGCGGATGGCTTCGGTCAGCACGCCGCCTTCGCCATAGCCGACATAGCCCGGAGGGGAACCAATCAGCCGCGAGACGGTGTGCTTCTCCTGGAACTCGGACATATTGATGGTGGTCAGGTACTGGCGACCGCCGTAGAGCAGCTCTGCCAGTTGCAGAACGGTTTCGGTTTTACCCACGCCGCTGGGGCCAGCCAGCAGGAACGCGCCCAGCGGGCGTCCCGGACGGCGCAGGTCGGCGCGTGCGGTCAGCAGATGCTTATGCAGGCTGGCAATCGCCAGGTTCTGGCCTTTGATGGTGTCACCAAGCCACTTCGGCAGGTCGGTGATGACCGACATTTCATTCTGCGACAGGCGGTTAAGCGGCACGCCAGTCCATTCGGCAATCACCGCCGCAATCTGTTTTTTATCGACATGCGGGAAGACCAGCAACCGGTCGTTATGCAGAGCGTCCAGTTCGGCAGTGAGCTGTGTCAGCCGCTGCACCGGGGAAACTGTTTCAGCGGTTTCTTCCGGCTGTGTGCTACTGGCTTCATCAGTTGGTGCGGTACCGGTATTATCCTGCTCTGACTCTGGCGGCGTACCCACCATGGCATCCACGCCCAGCAACTGCTGGCGCAGCGCGATAATCTCCTGGACCAGCGTCTGCTGCTGGTGCCAGGCGGCTTCCAGTTCATCCAGCGCCGTCAGCGTTTCATCGTACTGCACCAGCACCTTTGTCATCCGTGAGGTGTCGGTACGCAACCCGATGCGAAGCTCGCGTTCAAGCTGGCGAATTTCCGCCTCCTGCTGGTGGCTCAGGGTGGTCAGCGCCGAGATTTGCTTCGGTGGTGATGACAGGTTGATTGCCACACGGGCGCAGGCGGTATCCAGCACATCAATGGCTTTGTCCGGCAACTGACGCCCGGAGAGATAACGCTCGCTCAGTGTCGCAGCGGCCTGCAAGGCGTCATCATCAATCAGCACGCCGTGAGACTGTTCATAGACCGCTGACAGGCCACGCAGAATAATGGTGGCTTCGGCGGCGTTGGGTTCGCTGACCTTCACCAACTGGAAGCGGCGCGACAGGGCGGCATCTTTCTCGAAGTATTTTTTGTACTCGCTCCAGGTGGTGGCAGCGATGGTTTTCAGCTCGCCGCGCGCCAGCGCAGGTTTGAGCAGGTTGGAGATATCCAGCCCGCCCTGCTGGTTGCCCGCGCCAATCAGGGTGTGCGCTTCGTCGATAAACAGAATGACCGGCACCGGAGAGGAAATGACCTCCGCCATCAGCCCCTTAAAGCGTTTTTCGAATTCGCCCTTCACCGACGCCCCGGCCTGCAATGCGCCCAAGTCAAGGGTCATGATATCGGTGTTTTTCAGCTTGTCAGGCACCAGGCCTGCCACGATGCGCAGCGCCAGCCCTTCAATCAGCGCGCTTTTACCCACACCTGCTTCACCCACCACCACCGGGTTATTTTTACGACGGCGGCAGAGAATGTCGATCATCAGATCGATTTCGTTATCGCGGCACAGTACCGGGTCGAGCCTGCCGTTACGGGCGTCTGCGGTCATGTTTTTGGCGTAACGGGCAAGCAGACTGTCAGCAGTATCTGACAGCATACTTGTGCCTTTACCGTCTGCATCCGGTACGACTGATTCCGCTGATTCCCGTGTCCACTGCACAAAGTCCTGTTGCAGACGGTCACGGTTAATGCCGGTCAGTAGCCGGGCGGCGGCAGGTGGTATGTAGCGCAGCGGTGAATGCAACAGAGTCAGCAACAGCACTCCGCCGCGCAGTTCGCTGTGCTGCATCTCTGCGGAGGCCAGCAGCCAGCCTTCTTTAAGCCACTCGACCAGCATCGGGGAAAATGCCGGGTAACTGTCCGTAGAACGAGCGGTTGTGTAGTTCTCCACCGTCAACGCCTGGCGCAGTTCTTCCATGCCAATATCGCCCTGTTGGGTGATAACCCGCAGGTCACTGCGTGGCATGGCGAGCATCTGAATAAGTACATGACTGACAGTAATTTCTGCTGCCTGCTGGCTCATACTGTAGTGGATCACAAAAT
>NZ_RHJM01000025.1:9643-150486 GCF_004212315.1 Escherichia sp. E10V5 | reverse complement strand
TTATATCAGGACTAGTCAATATTGCACAACCTGGCGGGGATGAGAATCCCGGACCGGGTTCGACAACTGGCGGCAGCCAGTTGGACAGACCGCGAACGCAGTGAGCGGGCTGCCCGCAGGGCGACGAGGAATTTCCCAACATAGTCTCCTGTTGCGTTCAGAAAGGATGCGGTAAGCGATACCTTGTTTTGCAAAATCATTTTTGCATTAGATAATACCGAAATAATATTTATTATTTACCAAAGCAAAAGCTGAATATAAATGTACAAAGTGATTCAATTCTAACTATTGCGGGTAAATGGATGGGAGTATCCTTTAATAACAGACAGCATGACTATGCTCTTCTGAAGCGAGCACAAGACAAAAGAGTTTCCGATATTGCTTTAGGAACTCTTGATACAAAAGATCCTGATGCTGATACTCACCTGCTTCTTGTTGAAGCAAAATAAATCTTAACTCTTACGAAACAGGTTGGCATTCAGGCACTCCAGACTCGCATATGTTCATGATCTACAAACCAAGACTCAAGATGTCATATCTGCGATGAATTCTACAAATTCTAAAATGGAGGATAAAGCATGAACTTAACTGAAATTTCAAAAGAAATTGAAAAATTGAAATACCATATAAGTATCCTTGGTGACATAATCGATTACCATAATCATCCTGTGGAGTCATTAACTATTTCAATGGATTGGAATGAAAAAAACATTAATCGTACACATGATATATTTGAAAAATACGATGAAAAATTAAGCAACAATGAAAAATTAAAATGGTATGAATTTGAAAACGACTTAAAAGATGAACTCGATATTGAATACCAAATGGTAAAACAAGTTATTCTTGCTTTTTACAAAAACCATCAGTGGACAGATGTTTGTTATCAATATGCGCTGAGTTTTGGCCCCAACATACCTGCCGAGTTTTACCAAATTATTCGCCACAATAACTGATTGTTTATCTGGTAGTAGGCTAAATCTATTACCAGATAAATGCTTTTGTTCATAATCATTTATTTATCAACTAATCTAATGCACAAACTGATATGGCATTGATTCGGGCGATGAGGCAGTAAATTACATACGATATTAATAATAATCTTGCGCATGTATTAATATCAATAAGTATAGTTTTCATAATAAATAAATTTAAGGATATAACCATGTATAATACAAAGCGGATTGCCTGGCGTGCATATAAAAAAGGGTATCATACAGGGGAGAGTATAAAATGGTTTTCATATTTTCACTCAATTCTTACTGGAGCCTGCTTTACCTTTTTTATTGGGCTTTTTAGTGTACCCCCTGTTAATATCTCCAATAGTTTTCCGCTATGGTGGGCTACGTTAGGTTTCGCAATATCAACATTACTGAACACAGGCTTCTCATTATTTTACATATTCGCAAGTGACGAAAGGGAATTCATTTTTGAGCTACACTCATATAGTAAAGTCGGTAATTTATTGATTATTACTTCATTAGCACTACCAGTAATTTCATTTATCATGTTACTTTTTTATTACTCCACACATATTGGCGTAATTATTTTATTTGTCACGGCCATCATTTTATTGATAATAAAAAGAATGTTTTCAGAGATAAAATCAACAAAGGATAAAATAGAAAAGAGAAAATTATGGTCAATTGAAAATGATAAGTTTGATGATTATGATACAATATGTGAACATTATGACTTCCCAATTTTCACACCAGAAGAACAAACCCAGAGAAACATTGAGTTTTATTTCATTATAAAAATATGTAAAATCATAAAAAAATTTCAAGACAACAATCCTCAAATCGACAACATGGATAATATTGACTTTTTTAATAGCGAATTGCTCAACATTCTTCATGAAATGTATAACAGCATAAATTTCCACCCTGGAATTTTATCAAAAAAATCAAAGGAATTGATTTTATTAACCATGACTGACAACAATGAATTGAACAAGGAAAAAATCGCAGAAGAGCTGACAAAACTGAATGAATATATTGAGAACAGACTTTATTATTTAAAATAGCTATCCTGCATTGCAACTAAACCGGCTGTAGGTGGTTTTAGATAAATTTGCACTCCGGGCATAAACAGCAAAAACAAAGCCCGGTTAGCCCGGGCTCTGCGTTTGTAATACGCTTAACTATAGGCATGTAGCGTACGTTGGCAAAGTGCCGAACGTACGCAATCATTTTTGCCGAACCGGACGATCCCGACCATTTCATCTTCTTCGAAACGTTCCAGCGCATCACTTAATCCGGAGCGCACGCCGCGAGGCAGATCGCATTGCGTGATATCACCATTGACGATAACCGTTACGTTTTCCCCGAGGCGGGTTAAAAACATTTTCATTTGCGCGGCAGTCACATTCTGCGCCTCGTCAAGAATGACAACTGCATTTTCAAAGGTACGTCCACGCATATAGGCGAACGGCGCGATTTCCACCTTCCCTATTTCCGGTCGCAGGCAATACTGCATAAAGGAAGCCCCCAGGCGCCGGACCAGCACGTCATAGACCGGACGAAAATAGGGAGCAAACTTTTCTGCGATATCTCCAGGTAAGAAGCCAAGATCTTCATCGGCTTGCAAAACTGGACGGGTGACGATGATCCTGTCGACATCCTTATGTATCAGGGCCTCTGCCGCTTTTGCCGCACTGATCCAGGTTTTACCGCACCCGGCTTCGCCCGTAGCGAATATCAGCTGCTTACTCTCAATAGCCTTCAGATAGTGCAATTGCGCTTCATTTCGCGCCACGATTGGCGAAGTATCGCGACTGTCGCGGGCCATACCAATGGCTTCTACGCCGCTCATCTGCACAAGCGAGGTGACCGATTCTTCTTCACGCTGTTTATGGCTGCGTGAATCCCGTCTCAGCACACGTTTTGCTTCGCGACGAGCTTTGATCACTGCTTTTTGTCTTCCCATGGAGAGCACCTTGAGTTGTTTGTATTCATCACACGCGCCGTTGGCAGCGCGATTATGCGCACGAACATCAGAGGGTTGGCTTCCTTGTAAGCCATAGTTTGCTTTTGGAAATAACACCGAAAACGGCTACGCGCACCGTTCACGGCGTCGGTAACACAAGAAAAGGGAGGAAGTGAGTAAAAATACAGAGTGACGAAGTTGCTACCGGAGGAGAAATCTCCGCGTTTGGTCGAGCGTTGATTGTCAAAAACATGTCCAGTGCAGGACGTTACCATCCGCGATCTCCATAGTGACTGACTATCACTGCCGGGAACTACCGCTGTTACTTAATAAGTACAACAGTTTTCGCATTCATTGCAACAATATTTTTACTTGCATTTAACCATAAAACACCATTTCAGTGACATCACTTTCTACTGGAAAGATGACAGAGTGATGACAGTGATGAAAAAAGCTGTGTGCTTTCAGCAGGATTCGCAGTACTGGTAAGATGTACCTTGTGTTTGCCGGATGCGGCGTAAACGCCTTATTCGGCCTACCGAGCCAGCACCGATTGTAGGCCTGATAAGATGCGCCAGCATCGCATCAGGCATCAGTGCACGAAAGCCGGATGCGACGAACTCCTTATCCGCCTAAAAACATTAAACCTGCAATAGCGCCCTTCCCAGGTAATCATTCGCGTCCTTCACCCCCGGCAACGCAAAAAAATAACCGCCGCCGATAGGTTTGACGTATTCCTCCAGCGCTTCGCCATTGAGCCTTTTTTGTACTGTCAGGAAGCCCTTTTCCAGATCGTGTTGGTAGCAGACAAACAATAACCCCATATCCAGTTGCCCGGAGTTGGTGACGCCCAACGAATAACTGTAGCCACGACGCAGCATCAGACTGGACTCACTCTCCGCCGTGCGGGGATTCGCCAGACGAATATGGCTGTCCAGCGCAATCACCTTCCCTTCCGGATCGCTGGCGTAATCCGGCACATCGTGCTCATGCTTCATCCCCAGCGGCGCACCGGTTTGCTTATCACGACCAAAAATCGTCTGCTGTTCTTTCAGCGGCGTTCTGTCCCAAAATTCCACTCGAAACTGAATCAAGCGCACCGCCTGGTAGCTGCCGCCGATAGCCCACGTAGGCTCCTGCTGATCTGCCGTGACCCACACCACTTTTTGCATCAACTTATCATTCTGGCTGTCGGGATTGGCAGTGCCGTCTTTAAAGCCCAGCAAATTTATCGGCGTCTCTTTGCCTTTACTACGCGCCGCGTGATCGGAAATAAACCCTTCCCGCTTCCAGCGCACACTGAGCAAATCCGGCGTGTGTTTGATGATATCGCGCAGCGCATGGATCACCGTGTCCTGGGTGTTGGCGCAAATTTGTAGCAACACATCACCATGACATAACGCCGCATCAAGCGAGTCGTTGGGGAAACGCGTCATCTTCTGCAACTTTTTCGGCATCTGCGGCGCAAGCCCAAACCGTTCATCAAACAATGAGTGGCCCACCGATAACGTGATGGTGAGATTATCGGGCGCAATGTAGTCGCCAAGAATGCCGGAATCGAGTGGTGGCAGGCGCGGATTTGGTGTTTCTGGTGCCGCTCCGCCCTGAGTCAGAAAAGCAAAACGCTGAGTCAACAAGCGAAACAATCGTTCAAGATCGGCTTTATCGCTGGCAAGCACATCAAACGCCACCAGCATCATTGCGGCCTGTTGTGGCGTCAGGATCCCTGCCTGATGCTCACCGTAAAACGGCTGTTTCTCATTACGTGCATCCGGTGAAAGCGTACCCGGCGCACTTTGCGTTTTTTGTGCATGAGCGACCGGACAACTTCCCGCCAGCGCCAGCGCACCAATCCCTTTCAATAAACGTCGGCGTGACGGTTCATTCACGCCGTTTTCATCTTCATACTGCATAACGCTTAGTCCAGCCCCAGCACACCGCGAAGTTGCGCCAGATCTTCCGCCAGCGCAGTAATCGGCCCTTTCAGCGCGTTACGGTCGGCGTCGGTCAGCTTGTCGTAGGTTTCAAAACCGTCTTTGGTACGGTATTTCGCCAGAATGGTATCGACCTTTTTGAAGTTAGCATCGACTTTTGCCAGCAGCTCCGGGTTGGCTTTTTGCAGTTGTGGACGCAGCAGATCGACAATTTTCTGCGAGCCTTCAACGTTAGCCTGGAAGTCCCACAGATCGGTGTGGCTGTAGCGATCTTCTTCACCGCTGATTTTGCTGGCTGCCACTTCCTCAATCAGTCCGGCTGCGCCGCCGACCACTTTTGAAGGTGGGAAAGCCAGTTCACTGATGCGTTTTTGCAAATCGACCACATCGGTATAAAGCTGGTCAGCGTACGTATCCATCCCTTTGGTGGTGTTGTCGCCAAACAATGCTTTTTCCAGACGGTGGAAACCGGTGAATTTCGGATCGGCGGCTTTTTGCTCGTAATCATCTTCACGGGCGTCAATGCTGCCATCCAGATCGGAGAACAGTTCAGCAATCGGTTCGATGCGCTCATAGTGCTGGCGCGTTGGCGCATACAGTGCTTTCGCTTTTTCGATATCGCCTGCTTTGATGGCGTCAGTAAAGGCTTTAGTGTCGGTCACCAGCTGCGTGGTTTCTGCCATGACATACGCTTTATATGCAGTAATTGCACCACCAAGACTTAACAGCGCATCACTTTGCGCCGCATCCGCCGTTGCCTCACCTTTAACGATCAACTTCCCTTTCGGGTTAGTGAGCAGACCGCAGGTCATATCGTATTCGCCAGGCTGTAAATTCGCCGTCATTTTCTGGCTAAAGCCAGGGGCGATATTTTCCCGCTCTTCCACTACCATTACGCCTTTAAGGATCTCCCACTCCAGCGCCTTCTGGCTGTGGTTCTGAATGATAAATTGCGTTTTCCCGGCGTTAACCGTAATGGACATCGGTTCGCACTGCTTATCCGTCACGGTCACTTTGACCTGCGGCACATCAGCGGCGTTAGCCATAAAAGCAGAAGAAAACAGCGCAGCCACGCTCAACTGCAATGCGTTACGGCGGAAGTTAATGGTCATGACGAGACTATCCCTTTAAAGTATGTTGTAACTAAGCAAGAGTTTGCGTCGTATTCGTTATGCGGAGCGAGACGCTGTCGCCCCTGCACGTGGTGGCAGAGCAAATGCCACCAGCGCCGGGATGAGATAAATAAACCAGACGGCGACTTCGCTGACGCTCGGCGCTTCCTGATAACCAAAAATCCCTTCCATTAGCGTGCCGAATAGCGAGTGAGTTGAGAGCACCGCGCTCATATCGAAGGCGATTTCCTGAAAGTGGTTCCACAGGCCAGCTTCATGAAATGCGCGAATGGCACCAGCTGCCAGCCCTGCGGCGACGAAGAGAATAAACAGGCTGGTCCATTTAAAAAATGCACCAAGATTGAGGCGAATACCGCCCCAGTAGAGCAGGAATCCGAGCACCACGGCAGTAGCAAGACCGAGCATTGCACCCAGCGGCGGCCAAATCCCGACATCTTGTTGAAATGCCGCCAGCAGGAAAAAGACCGACTCCAGCCCTTCCCTTGCAACAGCAAAAAAGACCATCATCACCAGCGCCCAGCCATGATGATTTCCACGCTGCAATGCGCTATCGACTGCCTGTTCCAGTTGCACTTTGACGTTGCGCGACACTTTGCGCATCCAGAAAACCATCCAGGTGAGGATCACCACAGCGATCACTGCCACGATACCTTCAAACAGTTCCTGTTCTTTTTGCGGGAACTCGCCGGTAGTTTCGTTAATGAAGATACCCAAGCCCAGGCACAACGCAGCGGCAAGCAACACGCCAATCCACATGACACCAATCCACCGGCCTCGCTGGGTACGCTTAAGATAGCTGGCAATCAAACTGACAATCAGCGCGGCTTCAAGTCCTTCGCGCAACATAATGAGAAACGGAACAAACATGCCACCACCCTTAAACGTTTTTCTGAGTCAATCTATGCAAAGAAAAGTAAATCGCAGTGATAGCGATTATCATTACGGTGAAGAAAAATACAAGCGGAATGTTTATAAAATGATGTTGGAATGTAAACAAAGAGAGGTAATGCCCGGGATATAAACGATTATTCCAGGGTAGAAAGATGGGATTGTTTACAACGAGCCATGTGTTCTTGCCAGATGCCGTGTAAGCGCCTTATCCGGCAAGAACCACACAACTATTTTAATGCTGCGCAACACGCTGCTGAAGCCAAACAAAACCGCCGCAGGCTAAGTCCCTTAGCTTTCCTGCAACCGTGACGGCGGCGCTGAATGATAGTGCGCATCGGCCTCGGCAAAGCGTTTTTGCATCGCCGCTGACGGCGCTTTACCCAGCAAACTGAACACCACAATTCCAATGCTACCAAAGATAAAGCCCGGAATAATTTCGTACAGACCCAGCCAGCCGAACTGTTTCCAGACGATAACCGTCAGCGCACCGATGATCATCCCCGCCAGCGCACCGTTGCGCGTCATGCGTGACCACATCACCGAGAACAGCACCACCGGACCAAACGCCGCGCCAAAGCCTGCCCACGCGTAGCTCACTAAGCCCAGTACGCGGTTTTCCGGGTTTGCCGCCAGCGCAATCGCCACCAGCGCCACCACCAGCACCATCACACGCCCTACCCACACCAGCTCTTTCTGGCTGGCATGTTTACGCAGAAACGCTTTGTATAAATCTTCGGTAATTGCACTGGAGCACACCAGCAGCTGGCAGCTTAAGGTTGACATCACCGCCGCCAGAATCGCCGACAGCAAAATCCCGGCAATCCACGGGTTAAACAGAATTTGCGCCAGTTCGATAAACACGCGCTCGGCGTTCTGGTTTACCGCACCTGCTACCGACGGGTGCTCATTAAAGTAAGCGATACCAAAGAAGCCGACAGCCACCGCCCCTGCCAGGCAGAGGATCATCCAGGTCATACTGATACGACGCGCATGGACAATGCTGTGGTGAGAATCCGCCGCCATAAAACGCGCCAGGATGTGCGGCTGCCCGAAGTAACCCAGTCCCCAGCCCATCAGCGAGATAATGGCAACAAAGTTCAGCCCTTTGAGCATATCAACGTTTTCGATGCTCTTTTGTTTGATCACTTCCAGCGAGTCGCCAAACCCACCGACACTGATAATGACGATAACCGGCGTCAGGATCAGGGCAAAAATCATCAGGCTGGCCTGTACAGTGTCAGTCCAGCTCACCGCCAGGAAACCGCCAATAAAGGTGTAAAGGATCGTCGCCACAGCTCCCGCCCACAGAGCCGTTTCGTAGCTCATGCCGAAGGTGCTTTCAAACAGGCGCGCGCCTGCCACAATGCCCGAAGCGCAATAAATGGTGAAGAACAGCAAAATAACCAGCGCGGAGATAATGCGCAAAATACGGCTTTTATCTTCAAAGCGCCCGGTGAAATAATCCGGCAGAGTTAAGGCGTTATTATTGTATTCGGTATGCACACGCAACCGCCCGGCCACCAGCTTCCAGTTGATCCACGCGCCTAATGTCAGGCCGATGGCGATCCAGCTTTCGGAAATCCCGGAAAGAAAAACCGCGCCCGGCAACCCCATTAACAGCCAGCCGCTCATATCCGACGCACCCGCCGATAATGCCGTCACGAATGGCCCAAGGCTACGACCGCCCAGAATATAATCGTCAAAGTTTTTCGTTGATCGCCAGGCGATAAACCCAATCAATATCATGCCAAAGATATAGACACAAAATGTCACCAACATCGGTGTGCTAATAGCCATCTAAAGTCTCCAAAAATTATTATCGGCAATGTCGAAACTTGCCGTTATATCTGCCACCGGAACGGGGTAACAGAGTTTATGTTTTACCAGGGCGACCGTATCCTGCCGGAAGTGCTGGTTATTCACAATCGATTTAACACATCATTTACATCAAATTTTATTGCCCAGCGATACTATTTTTCATCAGGTTGCACTTCCTCACATTTTTTACGGTTGCACCTTTCAAAAATGTTAACTGCCGCAGAGAAAAAGTCTGCATTACTTTTTTAATCCCTGTCATATCGATTTCTTTTATTAACATTTCATTCATTTTTAAGCTTGCTACGTAAGTCACATTTAACGTGGTTGCACAAAGTTGCAACATAATAGATATTTCACGATAACGTTAAGTTGCACTTTTCAGAACAACAGGAGCAATGGCATGGGAACCACCACCATGGGGGTTAAGCTGGACGACGCGACGCGTGAGCGTATTAAGTCTGCCGCGACACGTATCGATCGCACACCGCACTGGTTAATTAAGCAGGCGATTTTTTCTTATCTTGAACAACTGGAAAACAGCGATACCTTGCCGGAGCTGCCTGCGCTGCTTTCTGGCGCGGCTAATGAGAGCGATGAAGCGCCGAATCCGGCAGAGGAACCACACCAGCCTTTCCTCGACTTTGCCGAGCAAATTTTGCCGCAGTCGGTTTCCCGTGCCGCTATCACCGCTGCCTATCGCCGCCCGGAAACCGAAGCGGTTTCTATGCTGCTGGAACAAGCTCGCCTGCCGCAGTCAGTTGCCGAACAGGCGCACAAACTGGCGTATCAACTGGCCGATAAACTGCGTAATCAAAAAAACGCCAGTGGTCGCGCAGGTATGGTTCAGGGGTTATTGCAGGAGTTTTCGCTGTCATCGCAGGAAGGCGTGGCGCTGATGTGTTTAGCGGAAGCGTTGTTACGTATTCCCGACAAAGCCACCCGTGATGCGTTAATTCGCGACAAAATCAGCAACGGTAACTGGCAGTCACACATTGGTCGTAGCCCGTCTTTGTTTGTTAATGCCGCCACCTGGGGGCTGCTGTTTACCGGCAAACTGGTTTCTACCCATAACGAAGCCAGCCTCTCCCGCTCGCTGAATCGCATTATCGGTAAAAGCGGTGAACCGCTGATCCGCAAAGGTGTGGATATGGCGATGCGCCTGATGGGCGAGCAGTTCGTCACTGGAGAGACTATTGCGGAAGCGTTAGCCAATGCCCGCAAGCTGGAAGAGAAAGGTTTCCGTTACTCTTACGATATGCTGGGCGAAGCCGCGCTGACTGCCGCGGACGCGCAAGCGTATATGGTTTCCTATCAGCAGGCGATTCACGCCATTGGTAAAGCATCCAATGGTCGTGGCATCTATGAAGGTCCGGGCATTTCAATCAAGCTGTCGGCGCTGCATCCGCGCTACAGCCGCGCCCAGTATGACCGGGTAATGGAAGAGCTGTACCCACGTCTGAAATCATTAACCCTGCTGGCGCGTCAATACGATATTGGTATTAACATTGATGCTGAAGAGGCCGACCGTCTGGAGATCTCCCTCGATCTGCTGGAAAAACTCTGTTTCGAGCCAGAACTGGCAGGCTGGAACGGTATCGGTTTTGTTATTCAGGCTTATCAAAAACGCTGCCCGCTGGTGATTGATTACCTGATTGATCTCGCAACCCGCAGCCGTCGTCGTCTGATGATTCGCCTGGTGAAAGGCGCGTACTGGGATAGTGAAATCAAGCGTGCGCAGATGGACGGCCTTGAAGGCTATCCGGTTTATACCCGCAAGGTGTATACCGACGTTTCTTATCTCGCCTGTGCGAAAAAGCTGCTGGCGGTGCCGAATTTAATCTACCCGCAGTTCGCGACGCACAACGCCCATACGCTGGCGGCAATTTATCAACTGGCGGGTCAAAACTACTACCCGGGTCAGTACGAGTTTCAGTGCCTGCACGGTATGGGCGAGCCACTGTATGAGCAGGTCACCGGGAAAGTTGCCGACGGCAAACTTAACCGTCCGTGTCGTATTTATGCTCCGGTTGGCACACATGAAACGCTGTTGGCGTATCTGGTGCGCCGCCTGCTGGAAAACGGTGCTAACACCTCGTTTGTTAACCGTATTGCCGACACCTCTTTGCCACTGGATGAACTGGTCGCCGATCCGGTCACTGCGGTAGAAAAATTGGCGCAACAAGAAGGACAAACTGGATTACCGCATCCGAAAATTCCCCTGCCGCGCGATCTTTACGGTCACGGACGCGACAACTCGGCAGGGCTGGATCTCGCTAACGAACACCGTCTGGCCTCGCTCTCTTCTGCCCTGCTCAATAGTGCACTGCAAAAATGGCAGGCCTTGCCAATGCTGGAACAACCGGTAGCGGCGGGTGAGATGTCGCCCGTTATTAACCCGGCGGAACCGAAAGATATTGTGGGCTATGTGCGTGAAGCCACGCCGCGTGAAGTGGAACAGGCGCTGGAAAGTGCGGTTAATAACGCGCCAATCTGGTTTGCCACTCCTCCGGCTGAACGCGCGGCGATTTTGCATCGCGCTGCCGTGCTGATGGAAAGCCAGATGCAGCAACTGATTGGTATTCTGGTGCGTGAAGCCGGAAAAACCTTCAGTAACGCCATTGCCGAAGTGCGCGAAGCGGTTGATTTTCTCCACTACTACGCCGGACAGGTGCGGGATGATTTCGCTAACGAAACCCACCGTCCATTAGGGCCTGTGGTGTGTATCAGTCCGTGGAACTTCCCGCTGGCTATTTTCACCGGGCAGATTGCTGCCGCACTGGCGGCAGGTAACAGCGTACTGGCAAAACCGGCAGAACAAACGCCGCTGATTGCCGCGCAAGGGATCGCCATTTTGCTGGAAGCGGGTGTACCGCCAGGCGTAGTGCAATTGCTGCCAGGTCAGGGGGAAACCGTGGGCGCGCAACTGACGGGTGATGATCGCGTGCGCGGGGTGATGTTTACCGGTTCAACCGAAGTCGCTACGTTACTGCAACGCAATATCGCCAGCCGCCTGGACGCTCAGGGGCGCCCTATTCCGCTCATCGCTGAAACCGGCGGCATGAACGCGATGATTGTCGATTCCTCCGCCCTGACCGAACAAGTAGTAATAGATGTGCTGGCCTCGGCGTTCGACAGTGCGGGTCAGCGTTGTTCGGCACTGCGCGTGCTGTGCCTGCAAGATGAGATTGCCGACCACACGTTGAAAATGCTGCGCGGCGCAATGGCCGAGTGTCGAATGGGTAATCCTGGTCGCCTGACCACGGATATCGGTCCGGTGATTGATAGCGAAGCGAAAGGCAATATCGAGCGTCATATTCAGACCATGCGTAGCAAAGGCCGTCCGGTGTTCCAGGCGGTGCGGGAAAACAGCGAAGATGCCCGTGAATGGCAAAGCGGCACCTTTGTCGCCCCGACGCTTATCGAACTGGATGACTTTGCCGAATTGCAAAAAGAGGTCTTTGGTCCGGTGCTGCATGTGGTGCGTTACAACCGTAACCAGCTGCCGGAACTGATCGAGCAGATTAACGCTTCCGGCTATGGCCTGACGCTTGGCGTCCATACGCGTATTGATGAAACCATCGCCCAGGTCACTGGCTCGGCCCATGTCGGCAACTTGTATGTTAACCGTAATATGGTTGGCGCGGTGGTTGGGGTGCAACCGTTCGGCGGCGAAGGGTTGTCCGGCACCGGGCCGAAAGCTGGCGGTCCGCTCTATCTCTACCGTCTGCTGGCGAATCGCCCGGAAAGTGCGCTGGCGGTGACGCTCGCGCGTCAGGATGCAGAGTATCCTGTCGATGCGCAGTTGAAAGCCGCATTGACTCAGCCGCTGAATGCACTGCGGGAATGGGCGGCAAACCGTCCAGAATTGCAGGCGTTATGTACGCAATATGGCGAGCTGGCGCAGGCAGGAACACAACGATTGCTGCCAGGGCCGACGGGTGAACGCAACACCTGGACGCTGCTGCCGCGTGAGCGCGTATTGTGTATCGCGGATGATGAACAGGATGCGCTGACTCAGCTTGCCGCCGTGCTGGCGGTGGGCAGCCAGGTACTGTGGCCGGATGACGCGCTGCATCGTCAGTTAGTGAAGGCATTGCCATCGGCAGTCAGCGAACGTATTCAACTGGCGAAAGCGGAAAATATAACCGCTCAACCGTTTGATGCGGTGATCTTCCACGGTGATTCGGATCAGCTTCGCGCATTGTGTGAAGCGGTTGCCGCGCGGGATGGCGCAATTGTTTCGGTGCAGGGTTTTGCCCGTGGCGAAAGCAATATCCTGCTGGAACGGCTGTATATCGAGCGTTCGCTGAGTGTGAATACCGCTGCCGCTGGCGGTAACGCCAGCTTAATGACGATCGGTTAAACAGGTAGCCGGAGGATGTTACAACCTCCTCCGGCATCTTTAACGTGGTCGAATCCCCTCAATAATAATCCGCTGCACGTTTTCAACCGTTTGATTGAAAAACACCTCATCGCGCAACGTCGCGCCTGTCACCGCCTCCACCTGAGGGGCAAAATCGGCGTAATGTTGAGTGGAAGCCCAGATCATAAAAATCAAATGCTGCGGGTCAATCGGCGCGAGTTTGCCACTCTTGACCCAGCCTGCAATCAGCGCTGATTTCTCATCAATTAACGCCTTCAAATCGCCCGTCAGTTCATCCATTAACAGCGGCGCACCTGCCAGCATCTCCATACAGAACAGGCGCGAAGCCTGCGGATAATCGCGGGAGACTTCCAGCTTCAGACGAATGTACTCTTTGATCGCCGCCAGCGGGGCGAAATCTTCACGAAACGCCTTTAACGGCGCCAACCAGATATCGAGAATTTGCCGCAGCACGGCAATATACAGTGCCTCTTTCGACGGGAAGTAATACAGCAGATTGGTTTTAGAAACGCCCGCCAACTCTGCAATTTGCTCCAGCCGTGTGCCGTGAAAACCGAATTGCGAAAAAGTGTCCAGTGCCGCGCTAAGAATCGCTTTTTTCTTCGCACTCACTGCGCGCGAACGTTTACCCGGTGTTTTCACTGCGCCTTGCGTCATGCGCTCTCCCCTCTTGTAGATTAGCAACAGGATAGCAAAACCCCCGTCTGGCCTCGACCTTCTGCACTCTCATCGCGCACGAACGCATGTTTTATGTGCAACTGTTTTGACCGTTTAGTCCACTTTTTACCAGTCATTTTCAACAACCAAACATTAATACATTAATAACATTGAATTTTTAAAAACTGGCATCCGCTTTGCCAACAAGCCATTACGCGGCTGAAAAGGATATGCAGGATGCAGCGCCCCGTCTGACTTTCACGTTATTGTTTTTCTTTATTACCGGCGGACACGTCCCCAGTTATCTCGGTTCCAGCGCGGCTTTTGTTGGCGTGGTGATTGCCGCAACGGGCTTTAACGGTCAGGGGATTAACCCGAATATCAGCATCGCGCTGGGCGGTTTTACGTTGGGAGGGATCGGTACAGCAACTTTTGGCGCGATTTTACTCAATGCGTTGTTAAGCAGAAAGTTGGTTGACGTTCCACCGCCAGAAGTTGTTCATCAGGAGCCATAAACAGAAAACCGCCGGGATTACCCGGCGGTGCAGATTGTTGACAACGTACGCATTGTTCATGCCGGATGCGACGTAAACGCCTTATCCGGCCTACAAAACAGTGCAAATTCAATATATTGCAATCTTCTGGTAGGCCTGATAAGCATCGCGCATCAGGCAAGCTTACATTTGTCATCAGTATCAACCGCCGGGGTAACCGGCGGCGATGGCTTTTTGACGAGCTAGAGACAAAAATGCATTCGTCATTGATTAGCCCGGCTAGTTGTCGCTTTTGCCGTGACTGCTCTTGCCACCTTTTTTACCTGCTTCAGATGCGCGCTGCGGGTCATTCTTGAAATTACCCCCGCTGTGCTGTCCACCTTTTTTACCTGCTTCTGATGCTCTTTCGCGGTCTTCTGCAAAATTACCTGAACCGCCTCGATGGTTTGCCATTACTGACCTCCGTCTTGATGTAGACATCATATTGCATTGCATAGGATTAACGCGGCGTATGGCGGTGCCATATTTTCGCTACGTGGGACTAAGCTTAGTGAACTGACGCGGGTGGACCCGCGTTTGGTAATATCCTGCAACAGGTTCTGAGCGAGAATAGATATCATTTCCAATAATTATCCATAAACCTCTCTTATGATTAAAAAAACGCTATGGGATAAAAATGTATCATTTTGCGACAAATTTACGCGCTTGTGAAAGTTGTTATAAATCAAATAAGTGGTTGTGAAATTTGCACTCTGAAAAGGACGTCTTATCTTTAAAAGAGTGGTAGCGAATCGCTACGGAATAGAGATAACACGAGGAGTGGTTAGAAATGGCTAAAGTTCTGGTGCTTTATTATTCCATGTACGGACATATCGAAACGATGGCGCGCGCAGTCGCTGAAGGCGCAAGCAAAGTCGATGGCGCAGAAGTTGTTGTTAAGCGTGTACCGGAAACCATGCAGCCGCAATTATTCGAAAAAGCAGGCGGTAAAACGCAAACTGCACCCGTTGCAACTCCGCAAGAACTGGCCGATTACGACGCCATTATTTTTGGTACGCCAACCCGCTTTGGCAATATGTCCGGGCAAATGCGTACCTTCCTCGACCAGACTGGCGGCCTGTGGGCTTCTGGCGCATTGTACGGAAAACTGGCGAGCGTCTTTAGCTCTACCGGCACCGGCGGCGGTCAGGAACAAACCATCACATCCACCTGGACGACACTTGCGCACCACGGCATGGTGATTGTCCCTATTGGCTACGCAGCGCAGGAACTTTTTGACGTCTCGCAGGTTCGCGGCGGAACGCCGTACGGCGCAACCACCATTGCAGGCGGTGACGGTTCACGCCAACCCAGCCAGGAAGAGTTGTCTATCGCACGTTATCAGGGGGAATATGTCGCTGGTCTGGCAGTTAAACTTAACGGCTAATCTTCAACAGGAGGATATGCATGCCAACTCAAGAAGCGAAAGCTCATCACGTGGGTGAATGGGCATCTCTGCGCAATACGTCGCCGGAAATAGCCGAGGCCATTTTTGAAGTCGCCGGGTATGACGAAAAAATGGCGGAAAAGATTTGGGAAGAAGGTAGCGATGAAGTGTTAGTCAAAGCCTTTGCTAAGACCGATAAAGATTCGCTTTTTTGGGGCGAACAGACCATCGAACGTAAAAACGTTTAATCAGTAACTCCCCCGCGTCTCGCGGGGGAGCTTTCAAATTGTTGACAACGTGCGCTTTGTTCATGCCGGATGCGGCGTGAACGCCTTATCCGGCCTACATAATCGTGCAAATTCGATATAGTGCAATTCTCGGGTAGGCCTAATAAGCGTAGCGCATCAGGCAATCTCACGTTTGTCATCAGTCTCATATTCCCCCGCTTCTCGCGGGGGAGCTTTCTGTTATTTCACCGCTTCATTCAACACGCTATCAAACTTATCCATCGGGCAGAAACCGTTGGCATCTATCGGGCAGCCGGTAAGTTCAAGCGTCACGCGTTGAGCCGGAGCCTGCAACGTTAACGCGTCGGCATTACGCAACTGTTCCGAACTCTGGTACACATACTCGATTTTCATCAGGTCGCGGTTGGCTTTGCTGTCATGCCAACGCTGGAAAACGATTTTGCCGCCAATCGGCGTGCGTTCGTTCTGGTCATGCAGTTGGTACGGTTTGAAATCCAGCGCCGTTAACAGAGAGGCAATGTTTGAGTCGTGCCCAACCAGCACTGTGATTTTCGGCGCACTGGCACGATCGGTAACCAGGGCTTTGTCGATATAACTGACCAGCGGTTTCGCGACATTGCGCGCCACTTCCGGTGAAGTAAACAGGCTATCCTGGTAGCCGTTTTTCAGTTTCGACAACACTTTCCATTGTTGATCTGATTTGATCTCCCCCCAAGCCACCTGATCCATCGGGAAACCTTCGTAGTATTGCAGGGTGAACGCATCTACCAGCGAGTTGCCCACTTTTAGCGGCCCGGAAACGCCTGGTTCTTGTTGATACTTCGCGCTAAAGGTATTTTTACCGTCCACCAACGAGCACTGCTGTTTCTCTTTGCAGGCAGGAGAATCTTTATAGTTAACGATTTTTTCCAGTAACTGGTAGCTGTCAGTAAGCTGAAGTTTACCGAGCTCTTTTTCCATTGCCGCCACCGCCTGCTCACTGAATGCGGCGGAATCATCGGTGATCACCGGATTAAAGGTTGGGTCCATAGTGCCCATTTTTTCCTGGTGGTGGACCGGAATGTCACACCCAGGGAATGCGCCAGTAATAAAGAATTGTGCGGTAGCGACGGTACGTTGCAGGCTGTTGGCATAGGCATAAACGGTGTCAGGCGGCGGGCATTCCCCCGAATTCACCATCCCCTGCTCCGCCAGCCACTCACGCATGTAATGGCCCATATACACTTCCAGCACGCCGCCTTTGGTCGTGAGTTGTCCACCAGGAACATCCCACTCCGGCCATTTATTCGGCGTCGACTGCTCAAGCACACTGCCATTATTTGCCAATGGCGCACGTAAATTATGACGGCTCATGAGTAGCACTTGCTGTAGCTGATAGCCTTCCGGCATGATCTGTGCCTGCGCATTCGAAGAGAGTAAAACCATTCCAGCCACGGCCGCAGCGATTAGCGTTTTTTTCATTCCCATCACCTCTTTAGTTATCAATCAATTAAGAGTGTGACAGAAATATGGCATTTTTCCGGGAACAGGTTCGCAATTTAGCAGATGACGAGGCGGGAAACCGTCAGGCGATAACGGACAGTAGTCGCGCTATCGCCTGGTTTGTATCGTTAAACTAATACCTGAAACAGCAAGGCAAAAAGAATGATATTGGCAATGACAATGGCCCAACCGTTATAAAGCATATATTTCAGGTGAGTAGATTGTGCCAGCCCCATTTGACCGAACATATCCGATGAAGGGAAGGGCCCAAACCAGTCCACTTGCGATGAGGCTAATAATACTGCCGTTGTACCCTGTGGCGGCACTCCCGCAGCCATCAACATCGGACCAAATATTTTATGCGTGAAGGTCATCTGAGCAACAGCAGCACCTGGCACATGACCGATAATATTAAAGGCAAAAATACAGAAGCAAAGCCATGCCGGAGATATCCCGGTTAACAGTGGTTGTGTGTATTCGAGCAATCCCTGATACGCCTGCAGGCTATCCATAAGTTCCAGAATCGGGTTATACAGCCAGTAGAGCAGAAACATCCACACCAGTCTGCCACACCCTTTATACAGGGCTTGCAGGATCCCGGTTGGGCTTAATCCCCCCACCAGCCCGGTGATCCACGCCACCAATAGCATAACGATAATGGCAAAACTAAAACCTGCTTTTATCACTACGCCAATAACCGCCATCACAATAATGGTTGCAGCAAATGCCAGGGCGCTGAGTTTGCGACGACGATCGCGGGCAGGATCCTCTTCTTCCTGAGTTTTCTCTGAGAGATCCACTTCGTAGTGTAATTTTCCTTCCGTCATCTTCTGAATTCGCCCGGCCATTATCCAGCCAGCAAATAACGTCACGGCGCTCATTGGCAGCCCGACGTACATCAGGTATTGCGGATAAGTCAGGCCGCCGAGTTGTAAAATCGTCACGGTACTGGGAGTAAATGGCCCGGTAAACAATCCCACTGACCCCGCCGTCATCATCAGTGCAGCCACTGTAGGCGGTGTCAGCCGTACTGCAGCCGCCACGGGAATAATCACCGCAACAATAATGGCATTACCGCCTGCCATAGTACCCAGCGCGCCACAGATAAGAATGGATGAGACAACGATACCAAATTTGACCCGTGTCTGGCTGGAAAGTCCGATACGATGTACCACAAATTTGACCAGTTCAACGGCGGCTCCGGTACGTGTTGCCACTTCACCAACACCGGCACCAAGCATGATGATCAGACCAACAGTGGCGATAAACGATCCCGTCGATTTTGCCAGCATGGCACCCATTTCAGGTAAGCCGGTGGAAGTCATTATCATCGCAATAATAATCGATGAAATAACCGCCAGAACAATATCGACGCCTATCAACGAGAGCACCGCTAACGCCACCAGTGGTGTAAAACCAAGCAGTCCGAGTTCATTACCTGGACGCCCCTGGCACCAGAACGCTATCAGTAAAAATGCAATCAATAACAAACCAATAATGACATTCTTTTTGGTGATATTTTGTCTGGTTAGTAAACCACCAGCGAGCATTGAGTCACTCATATAACTCCTTAACCCCATCGAATCGACTTTCAATATCAGCCGATGTATTTGGACAGCTCAGAAAATATCCCCCCTCGTTATTATTGTTAGCAAAATGCACTGAGGGTTTGTCCGGGTACTACAGGTATTATTCTGAGTTCGTAATTAACCCCTTTAGGTGGGCAAATAACGCATTGTTACCAGAACAGACGTTACAGATTAAATTTATGTTAACTTGGTGTTACCATAAAATGACTTTTTATCTATCGTCTATAACTCTGGGTTAACTCTTAATGAAACTGCGCCACCTGGAAATCTTCTATGCTGTGATGACATGCGGGACACTTTCACGGGCAGCGGAATCGCTGAATATTTCCCAACCGGCCGCCAGTAAAGCGTTAAAAAACGCTGAGCAAAAACTCGGTTTTCAGCTCTTTCAGCGAGTTCGTGGCAAGCTTCTTCCAACCAGCGAAGCGATCACACTTTTTGAAAAAGCGCAGTCGATTTATCACGAACTCGACAACCTGCGACTGCTGGCCGATAACCTGACGCGAGATCCGCGAGCCAGAATAGCCCTGGGATGCCTGCCAAGCCTGGGATTAAGTCTGGTGCCGGAAATAGTCACGGCGTTTTACCAGCAGAATGCGAATCTGGTCATGACACTGACGACAGAGCACACTGAAACGTTGGTTAAAAAGCTTGATCTGCGTGAGATTGATCTGGCCCTGACGCTACAGCCGATTCAACAGGGGGAAATTATGACGACGCTGATAGCCGAAGTTCCGCTGGTTTATATCGACCGGGACTATCGCCAGGGCGCAGTAGAAATAGACAAGATTGACCAACAACGCTGGATTTCTCCCGGCCCTCATTCCCTTTCCGATGCAATAGCTAAACGACGTGATTTTTTGACAACGCGCCTGAATGTCCAGACCTATTACATGGCCACGGAATTTGTAAAACGCGGAATGGGATGCAGTATTACCGATATTTTCTCTGCCCGTCATAACCTTCCGGCAGAGACGATTCACCCCATCGAACCCCCAATGAAAATGGACCTTTGTTTGCTACGCCGTGCCGACGTTTCACTTAGTCCCATTACACAAAAATTTGTCGATTTCCTTTGCCAGCAATTACGTCAGCAACTGCGAGCCATTAACCTTGAGTTATACCCTGAAAATAAAAAGTCAATTGCTCCTCAGGCCTAAATGTTTTGACATAACCCCAACGCATTTATTAGCGGTGGATATCTCAGGTGATGAAAAAACGCATTGTAATTATTGGCGGCGGGGTAATTGGTCTGGCAACAGCATGGGTGCTGGTAAAACAGGGCCATCAGGTACAATTGTTAGAACGCAACAGTCAGGCAGGTATCGCCACCAGTTTCGCTAATGGTGGGCAACTCAGTTATCGCTACGTTGCTCCTCTGGCGGATAAAGGCGTACCGATGCAGGGGCTTAAATGGATGGGGAAAAGCAACTCTCCCCTGAATATGCGTTTGCGCATGTCATTTAGCCAGTGGCGCTGGTTGCTGGAATTTTTATTGGCCTGCAATAGCCGGACAAATAAACTCAATGGCGACCATATTTTACGCTTATCACTGTTAAGCCGTCAGGTCATGGAAGAGTGGCTGCTGGAAGATAATCTTGATGATTTTCACTGGCGCCGTTCTGGCAAACTGATTATTCATCGCCGCCCGCAAGATTTAGCCAAAGCGGCAAAAGGCATTAATCAGCAATTTCAACAGGCTTTATCACGCGAAGAGTGCGTTCATCTTGAACCAGCACTAAAACATATTGGTCATTCATTGTGTGGCGGTATTTACTCTCCCGGAGATGAAACGGCGGACTGCTATAAGTTCTGCCAGGCATTACTTGCCAAACTTAATGCCAGCGCAAATTTTTCGCTACAAACCGATTGTGAAGTTTTGCAGTTGAATAAAAAAGGCGAGCGCATTGACTCCCTTACCACCAGCACAGGAACGCTGGTTGCGGATGATTATGTCGTTGCCGCGGGTAATGGTAGTAAGCATTTACTTGCCGAAACCGGGACTCACGTACCGATCTGCGGTCTTAAAGGTTACAGTCTGACGCTTCCCTTCCCACAAGAAATGGGGATCGCACCGCAAATCAGTGTCACCGACTACGGTCATAAAATTGTCTATGCCCGACTCGGTGAGCGGTTGCGTATCGCCGCTATGGTCGATATTGGCTATGACGGAAATGAATTGCGCCCTGAACGAATCAATGCCTTAAAGCAGATCGTAGCTAGCAGTTTTCCGCAACTGCAAGGCATCGATGATGCCGAATTATGGACAGGTATGCGTCCATCCACCCCTGCGGGTCCGCCACTATTAGGACGGGCGAAGTATCAAAATCTGTGGATGAATCTTGGTCAGGGCAGTCTGGGTTTTACGCTGGCGGCAGGTAGTGCCGTAGTGTTAGGCGCGCTGCTGTCGGGCGAAGATCCCGCAATTTCCCTTGATGGACTGACATGGAGCCAATCAGCTTGAATATCAAACGTAATAACCCACAACCTCGTCTTGCCGCCAGTGTGGAATATGGCAATCTTGTATTTCTCTCCGGTCAGACACCGAAGAGCAATACTCCTGACATCGCGCAACAAACGCGCGAAGTGCTGGAGAAAATCGACGCATTACTTGCTGAAGCTGGCAGTGATAAATTTCATCTCTTGTCCGCTCAGGTATGGCTGAAAGATATCAGCCGCGATTTTGCCGATTTCAACGACGTATGGGTTAACTGGATGCCAGAAGGATATAGCCCGGCACGTGCTGCCGTGCAGGCTGAGATGGCCCGCCCGGAGATTCTGGTTGAAGTGATGATCACTGCGGTAAAAGCAGGATAATTCACCATTTTCCGCCCCCTGACAACGTCGTCATGGGGCATCTATGAAGGTTAAACGTCCCCTCTTTTACCTGCCAAAATTCAGGCTGAAAATATCATTTTTAGTTATGTTTTTATCACTGGCCTACGATTTTTTCTGATTTCCCCTACACTTAACTCTGATACCTTGTCAGGGGTTTCCCTTTGTCTGTATTGATTTACGCGAGATAACGCTATGGAATTAAAGGATTATTACGCCATCATGGGCGTGAAACCGACGGACGATCTCAAGACAATCAAGACCGCCTATCGTCGACTGGCCCGCAAATACCATCCTGATGTCAGCAAAGAGCCCGATGCCGAAGCCCGCTTCAAAGAGGTTGCTGAAGCCTGGGAAGTGCTAAGTGATGAACAGCGTCGCGCTGAATATGATCAGATGTGGCAGCATCGCAACGATCCGCAATTCAACCGCCAGTTCCAGCATGGCGACGGTCAGAGTTTCAATGCCGAAGATTTTGACGATATCTTCTCGTCAATTTTCGGTCAACATGCCCGCCAGAGCCGTCAACGCCCCGCCACACGTGGCCACGATATTGAAATTGAAGTTGCGGTATTCCTGGAAGAAACGCTTACTGAGCACAAACGTACCATCAGCTATAACCTGCCGGTTTATAACGCCTTTGGCATGATCGAACAGGAAATCCCGAAAACGCTGAATGTGAAGATCCCGGCGGGCGTCGGCAATGGTCAACGTATCCGCCTGAAAGGCCAGGGGACGCCAGGCGAAAACGGTGGTCCAAATGGCGACCTGTGGCTGGTGATTCATATAGCCCCGCATCCGTTGTTTGATATTGTCGGTCAGGATCTGGAAATTGTGGTGCCGGTTAGCCCGTGGGAAGCGGCTCTGGGTAGCAAAGTCACTGTACCAACGCTGAAAGAAAGCATTTTGTTGACCATTCCGCCAGGCAGTCAGGCCGGGCAACGATTGCGCATTAAAGGCAAAGGTCTGGTAAGCAAAAAACAGACTGGTGACTTGTATGCTGTGCTGAAAATCGTCATGCCGCCGAAACCGGATGAAAATACTGCCGCGCTGTGGCAACAACTGGCAGACGCCCAGTCGTCTTTTGATCCACGTAAAGATTGGGGGAAAGCATAATGGCTCATGTTACGGTGACTTTTACCATTACCGAGTTTTGCCTGCATACCGGCATTTCTGAAGAGGAGTTGAATGAAATTGTCGGTTTGGGGGTGGTTGAACCGAGAGAGATCCAGGAAACAACCTGGGTATTTGATGACCATGCCGCCATTGTGGTGCAACGCGCGGTACGTCTACGTCAGGAACTGGCGCTGGACTGGCCGGGGATCGCGGTGGCGCTAACGTTAATGGATGATATTGCACATCTGAAACAGGAAAACCGTCTGTTACGCCAGCGGCTTTCCCGGTTTGTGGCTCACCCGTGAGTGTGGCTGCCGGATGCGACGCTTAACGCGTCTTATCAGGCCTACAAAAATCACCGTTCCCGTAGGCCGGATAAGCCGTTCACGCCGCATCCGGCAGCTATGCCATAATGCCTGATGCGAGGCTTAACGCGTCTTATCAGGCCTACCAATCGGCATTATCTCTATTGGTTATTGCAAGCAATAACTGGCTTAGTGCCGCGTAAAAACCAAAGCTGTCATACTGATGGCAACGCACAGCAAACTCTGGTAACCATTGCCGCAGCGACGTCAGTGTTTTTTGCCGCAGATTGTCGATTCTTCGCGCAGGAACGGTTCCCTCTCCGAGCGAAAAATACAGATGACTCAACAACTCCAGATAGATCGCCAGATGATCTGCCGGTTCGTTAAAATTGCCACTGGTTTCCATACCTGCCTCAACTAACAAGCGTTTAATCTCTTGCTCGTCCTGTTTGTAGGCTGATGCATACGGCAGCGCCGCTTGTTTGTCGGTCATCAGAAACAGGCCGCAAAAGTCAGCGGCCAGTTCCAGACGGGCATCGTCACGTACCGTCAAGGCGGCGATTTTAGCTTCCAGTTCGTTCACCGCCGCAGCCAGCGGCGGTTCGCTTTTCAGCAAAGAAAACCATTCAGCCATCTGCACACTGGCGATTTGCGTCAGTTGTTCATCATCCAGTTCACGGGAGAACAACTGCGCCAGCCAGGCGTAAACACAGGCAATCTGTTGTGGCGTAAGGATAGTCATGATTTCACCTGTGACGCCGGAACATATTCGCACTGCGCCACCATCTCTACGGGACCATCAAACGCCGTCACCTGCTCCACTGTTCCGCTGTACTTCTCAATTTCTACCAGCGTAGTGTGCGCACTGGTCGCCTGCGCTAGCTGCGAAGTACCGATGTCGATAGTCAACACGTTGGGGTTACCGTATTTACACAGCGCACCAGGCTCGCCGCCTTTATCTGGATCGTACCATGCCCCTTCATGAATTCGCGCCACACCGGGTGCATAGCGGTCAGAAACGACTGCCCCTGCCAACACCTGACCGCGAGCGTTAAAGACGCGTACCACATCACCGTTACGAATGCCGCGCGCGCTGGCATCCTGCGGGTTAATGAACACTGGCTCTTTACCTGCTACCGTATATTGCTGACGCAGCGTTTCCGACTCACATAACTGCGAGTGAAGTCGGAAATCCGGATGCACAGATTGCAGATGCAACGGATATTTCTGCGAGCCGGGCCCACCGTGGGAACGTTCGATTTTCTCAAACCACATCGGATGTCCCTGACAATCGTCATAGTTCATGTCGGCAATGGTTTTCGAGTAGATCTCAATCAGGCCACTCGGCGTGCCCAGCGGTTCGAGATCCGGATCTTCGCGGAATGCCTGGTGGCGAACAAACATCTGCGGATGGTCAAACTCGACGTACTCTTTGTTATTCCAGAAGTCATCAAACGCTGGCAGATGAACGCCGCGTCCTTTGCCTTGTTGTACACCTTCCTGCCAGATGCGTTTCAGCCAGCCCATTTCGTCCAGCCCTTCGGTAAAGGCTTCTTCGCGATTAAAGCGACGGCACAGCTCGCGGAAAATATCAAAGTCGTTACGCGCCTCGAACTGCGGCGGCACGACCTGTTTCATGGCGATAATGCCACGGTTGGAGTGGTTGCCGTACTGGTCGAGATCGTTACGCTCAAACTGCGTGGTCGCAGGCAGCACGATATCGGCAAAGCGGCAGGTTGAGGTCCACTGGTTATCTATGGCGATAACCGTTTCCAGCTTGCGCCAGCCTTCAATAATGCGATTGATCTGCTGATGGCGATGGAACGGGTTAGTTCCGGCAAAAATACACATTTTAAGCGGCGGCAGTTTTACAGATTTACCATTCCAGTTGATTACTTTCCCCGGTTCGAGGATCGCATCGACAAAACGGGCAATCGGAATGGTATTGCTGTAGCCTTTGTAGTCGCTGTTGTCGTGGACAGGCGGAATCGACGTTGAGCCGGAGAAACCGCTCAGAATGACGCCTTTACGCCCCGGCGTGCCTGCACCGTTATAGTGCCAGCCAAAACCAAAGCCACCGCCCGGCAGGCCAATTTGTCCCAGCATCGCCGCCAGAACCACAACCATCCACGCCCACTGTTCACCGTGCTGCATACGCTGTACGCACCAGCCAGCAATAATCTGCGTTCTGTTGGCCGCCATCTGCCGCGCCAGCCCGTGAATGGTTTCGGCATCAATGCCAGTCAGTTTTTCAGCCCATGCGGCATCTTTCGGCTGACCGTCTTTCTCGCCCAACAGATACGGCAGGAACTGATCAAAGCCCACGCAGTAGTTGGCGAGGAAGTTTTTGTCGTACAGGTTTTCGCTGTACAGCGTATGCGCCAGCGCCAGTTGCAACGGCACGTCAGTTTGCGGGTTAACCGCAATGTGCTTCACATGCTCGCGCCCCAGATACTCATGGGTGGATGTGACAACCGGATCGATGCTGATGACCTCAATTTCACCGGCTGCGACTTTCGCTTTTAGCTGCTCGTAATATTCATAAACATCGTGATCCGGGCACCACCAGTTTGCCTGCTGGTTTTTCAGCAAATCGGAGCCCCACAGCACAATGGTTTTGCTGTTCTGCAAGACCAGTGGCCAGGAGGTTTGCTGTTCATACACTTCCATGGAGCCAACGACACGCGGCAGGATCACCTGCGCAGCACCGGTGGAGTAATCCCCGCCGGTACCAACGCTATTACCATGCAAGGCAATAGCTTTCGCCAGCATCCCCGAAGCGTTATGGAACATCCCCGTCGATTGCCAACCGCTGGCGGTCAGCAAGGCACTCGGCCCGTGAGTTTTCTGTACGCGTTCCAGTTCTTCATAGAACATGTCGAGGGCTTCATCCCAGCTCACGCGCACAAAACGGTTATCACCGCGCTTGGAGGTGTCGCTCAGATGGCGCTTACGCAGCCAGTCCACGCGTACCATCGGATAACGAATACGCGCCGCGTTGTGTACGTGGTCCGGCAATCCGGCGATCATTTTCGACGGATATTTATCCAGTTCGAACGGTTTTGCCGCCACAAAGCGCCCCTCCTTCACCGTCGCGCGGATAGCCCCCCAGTGCGAGCCGGTAAGAATGCCCTCTTTCGAGGTGACGGCCTCAGTCGCCGCTTGCGCCGCAGTCGCACGGCGCGGCGTTAACAATGACGGCCCCAGCATCCCGGCGACAGTTAAGCCGCCGAGTTGTGCCAGAAAACGCCGACGTGATGCCTGAAAGAGCTCGTTATTGTTCATTATTTTTCTTCCTTCTTATCGCCGTGAGCCTTACCTGCGGTGCCAGACGCATTCATTTGCAGATATTTCAACAAGGTGCGTTCTTCACGTTTATCGAGGCTGGTAAAGCCAATCATGCCGTTGAGCGTGCCGATCCAACCGTTAGCGTCAAAGTGGGATATTTCCGGTGCGCCGTGGCACTGGTTACAGGTGCCGTTGTACAGCGAATCCGCATAAGCCCAGATCGGTTTGATATCGTTCACCATGTCACCTTTCTTCATCCACGCGGTGGCCTGCAACTTGCTCCACTCGGTATTGGTGTCGGCTACGGTGGTTTTCTCCAGCGTTTTCACCTGCTGCTGCACATCACCACGAATCGAGGCAACAAAGATGCGTTTACCTGGGAATTGGGTGAGTACACGCTGACGTCCGGCGCTTTCCGTCCAGCCGGTAATTTCAATTTGCAGCCAGTCGCCGTCACGTTTAAGGACTTTCACTTCCGAAGCAGGCAGCAGTGAACCAGACGCTTCTTTATCGCCTTTCGCCGCATAAATCGGCTTAATATCAATGGAGTACAGCGTGTCACCACTGTCATTAGCACTGGCGCGCAGCTCATCGAACTGCTTACGGAAGCCGCTACTCATATCCGGTAACTGGTGGGCAATACCTTTATGACAGTCGATGCAGGATTGATTATCTTTCGCTGCCACCTTCATCTGACGTGCCGCTTCAGGATGCTGCTTCGCATGATCCATCGCATCGTAGTTATGGCAGGAGCGGCAGGTTGCCGAGTTGTTTTCTTTCATTCGCGCCCATTCACGCTCGGCAAGTTCCGCGCGTTTTGCTTCGAATTTCTCAGGTGTATCAATGGAGTGGGCAATAAAGGTCTGGTAGATATCGTTGCTCGCTTCCAGTTTGCGCTTCACCATGCCTGGAATATCCGGCGGGATATGACAGTCATGGCATTCAGCTCGCACGCCGGAGGCGTTCTGGAAATGCACCGACTGTTTATATTCTTCATACACCGGTTGCATACTGTGGCAACTGACACAAAATTCGGTTGTGCTGGTGACTTTGATCCCAACGTGTGGCAATACAATCAGCGCAATGCCAATCACAATCCCAATAGCGACCAGCGCCAGTACCGACCAACGAGCACTGGGTCGGCGTAGCACGTTCCAGAGTTTCCGCATAATAGCCCCTGTAAAATTATGGTTTAGTGAAGCGATCTTAATGAGTAAATATGAACAGCGGCACTGGTCAGGATGAACGGCTTACGGCAGAATATGAACAGATATGAACAGAATGAGTAAAACTCTCTGATGCCACATCACATTGTTATTGTTGAAGATGAGCCGGTTACCCAGGCGCGATTACAAACCTACTTCACTCAGGAGGGGTATACCGTTTCCGTTACGGCGAGCGGTGCCGGGCTACGGGAAATTATGCAAAATCAATCAGTGGATTTAATTCTGCTGGATATCAATTTGCCCGATGAAAATGGCCTGATGTTAACCCGCGCCCTGCGAGAACGCTCAACGGTGGGGATTATTCTGGTTACCGGACGCAGCGATCGGATTGACCGGATTGTTGGGCTGGAAATGGGCGCAGACGATTACGTCACCAAACCGCTGGAACTGCGCGAACTGGTAGTACGGGTGAAAAATCTGCTCTGGCGAATCGACCTCGCGCGACAAGCTCAACCGCTCACTCAGGACAACTGCTATCGCTTTGCCGGTTATTGCCTGAATGTGTCGCGCCATACGCTGGATTTGGATGGCGAACCGATTAAACTGACCCGCGCAGAGTATGAAATGCTGGTGGCGTTTGTGACCAATCCCGGCGAAATTCTCAGCCGCGAACGTCTGCTGCGTATGCTCTCTGCCCGTCGGGTGGAAAACCCTGACCTGCGCACTGTCGATGTGTTAATTCGTCGTTTACGTCATAAACTCAGCGCGGATTTACTGGTGACACAACATGGCGAAGGTTATTTCTTAGCCGCTGATGTGTGCTGATAAAAATAGACCGGACGAAATCCCCCTGGCGACAGCGAGCGGCGGATATGTTCGCGGTCGGCATTTTTCGGCGTCAGGACTAAAATCGGTGGGCTGACATTATCAGACACCGATTGCCCCTGTAATTGCCT
This sequence comes from Escherichia sp. E10V5, assembly GCF_004212315.1. Lineage (NCBI taxonomy): Bacteria > Pseudomonadati > Pseudomonadota > Gammaproteobacteria > Enterobacterales > Enterobacteriaceae > Escherichia > Escherichia sp. E10V5. The sequence continues at coordinate 121,836 of NZ_RHJM01000025.1, read as the reverse complement.
GATGACCTGCTCAACGGCCAGTTCCCCCTGCCAGACCATTTGATCGCTGGCAGCCATAATCACTCTTCCCCGCTTCAGCCCGCGATACACCTGATGTGAAAGATAAAACGACACCACGGTAAGCGGCGTTTTCAGGTTGCGCCCTTCACCCATTGCCGCCTCTGCCGCAATGGCCGTTCCGGCAACGACGTCGATTTCTGGATGGCGTTCCAGCATCTCCTGCAACAGGTTACGCTGGATTTCAATATCGTTATCGCCGAGCGCAATATCGACAATACGCACCGGGCTTCCGGCTATGGCTGCGCGAAAACCCTCTACCATCTCCTTACTGCCCCCGGCGTTATCGGGGCCGGGCATCAACAGCACGTTCAATGGTTTTCCGTGGCTCCATTGCACCAGATATCGCCCTGGTTGATAGCCCATCTGAAACCAGGGCACGCCAACGCGGCTTTTCACCTGGGGAGCATCAATAGCATTTACCAGTTCGATCACCGGCAGACTTGCTACCTGCGTTTGCAGGTCGGGAAATGACGTCGTACTGCTGCCGAGCAAAATGGCCTCTGCGCCCCACTGTTTACACTGGTCGATTTGCGCCTGCTGAGTAGCCAACTGGCTGTAGCCGCCTGCCTCCAGCACTTTTAAATCCACACCGTAGCGGCGAGCAGCCTCCTGCATTCCATAGTTCAACGATAACCAGTATGAATCTTTCAGGCTGGGGTAAAGCGCACACAACTTCCAGGGACGATTTGCCTTTAACGGCATAACAGGTTGCACCGTGAAATGCTGCGCATCATGCCAGCGCAGCAGATTATCAGCCGAAAATGCCGACAACATGAAAAGGGAAAGAAGTAAAAATAGCAGTACGCGCATGATAGCCTCATCAATAATAAGGCTTTATGCTAGATGCATTCCGCTTTGCGACTCAACCTTTTTCACCTTAAGTACACTGACCGTGAATTTAACCCTGACCCGAAGACTCTGGATGGGCTTTGCCCTGATGGCGCTGTTAACCCTGACCAGTACCCTGGTGGGATGGTACAACCTGCGTTTTATCAGCCAGGTGGAAAAAGACAACACTCAGGCATTGATTCCTACCATGAATATGGCGCGCCAGTTGAGCGAAGCCAGCGCCTGGGAACTTTTCGCCGCGCAGAACCTGACCAGTGCCGATAACGAAAAGATGTGGCAGGCACAGGGGCGAATGCTCACCGCACAAAGCCTGAAGATTAATGCGTTGCTGCAAGCGTTACGGGAACAAGGTTTTGACACCTCCGCTATTGAACAACAGGAGCAGGAGATCTCCCGTTCGTTACGTCAACAAGGGGAACTGGTGGGGCAGCGTTTGCAACTGCGCCAGCAACAACAGCGACTCAGTCAGCAGATAGTCGCCGCCGCCGATGAGATCGCACGCCTGGCGCAAGGTCAGGCGAATAATGCGGCAACCTCCGCCGGAGCGACCCAGGCCGGGATTTACGATTTGATCGAACAACATCAGCGTCAGGCCGCAGAAAGCGCACTCGATCGGCTAATTGATATCGATCTTGAGTACGTTAACCAGATGAATGAACTGCGCCTTAGCGCCCTGCGGGTGCAGCAAATGGTGATGAATCTGGGGCTGGAACAGATCCAGAAAAATGCGCCAACGCTGGAAAAGCAGCTCAATAATGCGGTGAAAATTCTGCAACGTCGGCAAATACGCATTGAAGATCCGGGAGTTCGTGCTCAGGTCGCAACAACGTTAACTACCGTTAGCCAATATAGCGATTTGCTGGCGCTGTATCAGCAGGACAGTGAAATCAGCAATCGCCTGCAAACTCTCGCCCAAAATAACATCGCCCAGTTCGCGCAGTTTAGTAGCGAAGTCAGTCAGCTGGTCGACACCATTGAGCTGCGTAATCAGCACGGGCTGGCGCATCTGGAAAAAGCCAGTGCACGCGGGCAATACAGCCTGTTATTGCTGGGAATAGTTTCTCTTTGCGCACTGATTCTGATCCTCTGGCGCGTGGTTTATCGCTCAGTCACGCGTCCACTTGCCGAACAAACGCAGGCGCTGCAACGCTTGCTGGATGGTGATATCGACTCCCCTTTCCCGGAAACCGCTGGCGTGCGGGAGCTGGACACCATCGGGCGGCTGATGGATGCGTTTCGCAGCAGTGTTCATGCGCTTAATCGCCACCGCGAACAGCTGGCGGCGCAGGTCAAAGCGCGTACAGCTGAATTGCAGGAACTGGTGATAGAACACCGACAGGCACGGGCGGAAGCAGAAAAAGCCAGCCAGGCAAAATCTGCGTTTCTGGCTGCGATGAGCCATGAGATCCGCACTCCGCTGTACGGAATTCTCGGCACCGCGCAGTTGCTGGCAGATAACCCGGCGCTTAACGCCCAGCGTGATGATTTGCGGGCGATTACTGACTCTGGCGAATCGTTGCTGACCATCCTCAACGATATTCTCGATTATTCGGCTATCGAAGCAGGCGGCAAGAATGTTTCGGTCAGCGATGAACCCTTTGAACCGCGCCCGCTGCTGGAAAGTACCCTGCAATTAATGAACGGAAGGGTGAAAGGTCGCCCGATTCGCCTGGCAACAGAAATTGCCGACGATGTACCAACCGCGTTAATGGGCGATCCGCGACGTATTCGCCAGGTTATTACCAATTTGTTGAGCAACGCCCTGCGTTTCACCGACGAAGGGCACATTATCCTGCGTAGTCGCACTGATGACGAACAATGGCTGGTCGAAGTGGAAGACAGCGGCTGTGGTATTGATCCCGCGAAACTGGCTGATATCTTTCAGCCGTTTGTTCAGGTGAGCGGTAAACGCGGCGGCACCGGGCTGGGGTTGACTATCAGTAGCCGTCTGGCCCAGGCGATGGGCGGCGAACTGTACGCCACCAGCACGCCGGGAGCAGGAAGCTGTTTTGGCTTACGGTTACCATTACGTGTTGCCACTGCGCCCGCACCAAAAACAGTCAATCAGGCGGTGCGTCTGGACGGTTTACGATTACTGTTGATTGAAGATAACCCGCTAACGCAGCGTATTACCATCGAGATACTTAACACCAGTGGCGCTCAGGTCACAGCCGTAGGAAATGCCGCGCAGGCTTTAGATGCTCTGCAAAATAGTGAACCGTTTGCTGCCGCGCTGGTGGATTTTGATCTGCCGGATATCGACGGCATTACACTTGCCCGGCAACTTTCGCTGCAATATCCGTCGCTGGTTTTGATTGGCTTTAGCGCCCATGTCATCGACGAAACGCTGCGCCAGCGTACCAGTGCGCTATTTCGCGGAATTATCCTTAAACCGGTGTCGCGTGAAGTGCTTGGTCAGTTACTGGCTCACTATCTGCACCTGCAAACACATAACCATCAACCACTGGATGTATCGCAGCTCAATGAAGATGCGCAGTTAATGGGGGTGGAGAAAATCCACGAATGGCTGGCATTATTTAAACAACATGCCCTGCCCCTTCTCGATGAAATGGACACTGCCCGCGCCAGTCACGACAGCGACAAAATCAAACGTGCCGCGCACCAGTTGAAAAGCAGCTGTGCCAGTCTGGGCATGCGCAGTGCCAGTCAGTTGTGCGGACAACTTGAGCTGGAACCATTAACCGCGGCCCTGCCGCGTGAAGAAATTACGCGTAGCATCGCGGCCCTGGAACAGTGGCTGAATAAGAACGCCCCAAACCCGATGTGAATCAATATCATCCCGTTGAGAAAACTTAGAATAGTGGTATTTAGCATGCAACTTAACGGGCGGGCAAAATTATGACAGAGAAAAAAAGAATCCGCTGGCAGCGACGGCCAGGCACGACGGGCGGTAAATTACCGTGGAATGACTGGCGCAATGCCACGACCTGGCGTAAAGCGACGCAATTATTACTGTTGGCAATCAATATTTATATTGCCGTCACCTTTTGGTACTGGGTGCGCTATTACGAAACAGCAGGTAATACTGCATTTGTCGCCAGACCGGGGGGCATTGAAGGTTGGCTACCTATTGCTGGTCTGATGAATCTGAAATACAGCCTTGCAACAGGTCAGTTACCTTCCGTGCACGCCGCCGCGATGCTGTTATTGGCCGCTTTTATCATTATTAGCTTACTGCTGAAAAAAGCCTTTTGTTCGTGGCTATGCCCTGTTGGTACGCTCTCTGAATTAATTGGCGATCTCGGGAAAAAACTGTTTGGTCGACAATTCGCCCCTCCCCGCTGGCTGGATATTCCTCTACGCGCGGTGAAATATTTGCTATTAAGCTTTTTTCTTTATATCGCGTTATTCATGCCCGCCCAGGCGATTCACTATTTTATGCTATCGCCTTATAGCGTGGTAATGGACGTTAAAATGCTCGATTTCTTTCGCCATATGGGGAAAGCGACATTAATCAGCGTGACGGTTTTGCTGAATGCCAGCCTATTTATTCGCCATGCCTGGTGTCGTTATCTCTGCCCATATGGTGCGCTGATGGGACTGGTTTCGCTATTATCGCCTTTTAAGATTCGTCGCAATGCCGAAAGCTGTATCGACTGCGGTAAATGTGCGAAAAATTGCCCATCACGGATCCCAGTCGATAAATTAATTCAGGTCAGAACGGTGGAATGTACCGGTTGTATGACCTGCGTGGAGTCATGCCCGGTGGCCTCAACATTGACCTTTTCGCTGCAAAAACCTGCGGCAAATAAAAAGGTCTTTGCCTTGTCTGGCTGGCTCATGGCACTACTGGTATTGGGAATTATGTTCGCGGTGATTGCTTATGCGATGTATGCGGGAGTATGGCAGAGCCCGGTGCCAGAGGAGTTGTACCGACGCTTAATTCCACAAGCGCCAATGATTGGTCACTAAATTAGCAACAAGCGGAACATCACCTCGCACGGGGTGATGTTCACAAAATCACATTATTTTGATTTTGACATCATAACTTTCAAGCCCGGTCATTTTCTCCCGCGCGGTGAAGCGAATTTCAGAGACTTCTTTCCCTGTGTTCTTGTTAAATTCGGCGATTTTTTGCGCGATAAAATCTGAGATTTCCGTTTCGGCTTGTTTTTTTAGCTCTTCAATATTCACTGTTAACCTCTTCTGGTCTTAAAAGACAGCAACACGCCAGTAAGGTGTTGGTTCCCGGTACCTGGTCAGGTAAGAAATGTTATAAGCCATCTCCCTGAAAGATTCAATAATCAACAGGTTATCGCTTATTATACATACAGAGTTGAGGAAAAATAAGCCAGATATAAAAAAGGCTCCACGAGGGAGCCTGATATTATTTGGTGAAATCCAGTGGTGTCTGGTCAGTGCGTATTTGCAATGCGATGTTATCAAAGGTGATCATCATCGATTTACAGAAAATACACTTTGCACCTAAAGGGTTTCGCTCCGTCACATCGAATGCCGATGTGCGGTACTGTGAACCATGACAACATGGACAGCGGAAATGGAGATGCTGAGTAATAGCGGCAACCTTAGAGCGTAACAACGTTCGCTGCCGAGGGACCACGTTGCCCCTGCTCAATAGAAAATTCGACTTTCTGATTTTCGTTCAGCGTGCGGAATTCATTGCTCTGGATGGCGGTGAAATGGACGAAAACGTCCTTGCTGCCATCATCAGGAGTGATAAAGCCGAAACCTTTATCTGCGTTAAACCATTTTACTAAACCAGTCATTTTATTAGACATATTATTACTTCCTTCATTTTGGGCCTTTCGGCAAACAGGGCTTTAATACAGAAACTACTTAGTGTTCAGGAGAGAGACTCAAAAGAAGGGGATAATGCCTGATAATGAGAACTGCTTTAGTAAACTACTTTGTATGATGTCTGTCTTTCAAACCGACGCAGCTATTAACGCATGATAAATAATATTAAGCAAACTTTATTTTGGCCGTCCAGCGGTCTTAAATAAAACTGGCTTTATTTTATTTAGACCGTATAGTGCAGCGCAGATTTATCAGTAAGGAATTTGTTTGTCCCGTAAAATGACAGGAATTGTCAAAACCTTTGATCGCAAAAGCGGCAAAGGATTCATCATCCCCTCCGACGGTCGTAAAGAAGTCCAGGTCCATATTTCCGCATTCACCCCCCGCGACGCAGAAGTGCTCACCCCAGGGTTACGCGTGGAATTTTGCCGCGTCAATGGCCTGCGTGGCCCCTCAGCGGCAAATGTTTATCTCTCTTAATATGACGCTGCTTGTTTAAAGCTGACTGGTTTTATTGGAATAACTCAATAGTCAACATCACATATTATAACGCAAGTTACTTTTTCACCAATATACGAATCCATTTAACCGAATATCACTGAACCTAATAGTTATAAATGCCACTTAACAGCCAGTTATAGTACCTCTTGAAACTATATTACAAACAATAGTTAATAGCTTTCTTAACGATTTTCTTATCTTTAATTTGTATTTTCCTAAGATTTATCTTATGCTAGCAAGTCGTATTTCCAGAGGGAAATCGTTAACAATCTTATATTTCCCTCTGCGCGCCTTTCCCACTCGCAGTATATAGTGCAGGCGGTATGAGGAAAGGGAGATTTCACAAGGATGTTATACTCAAAGTAGACAATCCTGATCTCAAGCGTACGTATTGTCCATGCGATGAATAAAGGAAAAGTTATGAAACACAAGCTTTCTGCAATCCTTATGGCCTTCATGTTGACGACGCCAGCTGCGTTTGCTGCACCTGAAGCAGCAACCGGGACCGAAGCAACGACGGGTACAACTGGCACCACAGCGACCACTACCGGCGCAACCACGACTGCTGCGACTACTGGCGGCGTAGCCGCTGGCGCTATCGGCACGGCGACGGTTGTCGGTGTGGCAACGGCTGTTGGTGTGGCGACGTTGGCAGTAGTTGCAGCAAATGACAGTGGCGATGGCGGTTCTCATAACACCTCAACCACCACGTCCACTACGCGCTAATTCTACTTAAACGCGTCGAAATTAAAGTTAAATAATACCCGGTTGCGATATTCGTACCGGGCTTTAGAGATTTGCATTTTTTTAATTAACCTTTCAAGGATTAAAGGTGCGCCCTCTTATTTTATCGATTTTCGCACTATTTCTTGCGGGATGTACGCACAGCCAGCAAAGTATGGTCGATACATTTCGCGCCAGCCTTTTCGATAATCAGGATATCACCGTAGCGGATCAGCAGATCCAGGCGTTACCTTATTCCACGATGTATTTACGCCTTAATGAAGGGCAACGAATCTTTGTGGTACTGGGATATATAGAACAAGAACAAAGCAAATGGTTATCCAAGGATAACGCCATGCTGGTTACCCACAATGGACGTCTTTTAAAGACCGTCAAACTTAATAATAATCTGCTGGAAGTGACAAATTCCGGGCAGGACCCTCTGCGTAACGCGCTGGCAATAAAAGACGGCGGCCGCTGGACGCGCGATATTCTCTGGAGTGAAGACAACCATTTTCGCTCTGCGACCCTGAGTTCCACTTTTTCCTTTGCTGGATTAGAGACGCTGAATATTGCGGGTCGCGATGTGCTGTGTAATGTCTGGCAGGAAGAGGTGACTTCCACGCTGCCAGAAAAACAGTGGCAAAACACATTCTAGGTCGATTCGGCTACTGGCCAGGTTCGTCAAAGTCGGCAAATGTTAGGCGCAGGGGTTATTCCCGTAGAAATGACGTTTCTTAAACCCGCACCATGAATAAATTACAGTCGTATTTCATTGCCAGCGTACTTTACGTAATGACACCCCATGCCTTTGCGCAAGGAACGGTGACTATTTATCTGCCTGGCGAACAACAGACACTTTCCGTTGGCCCCGTGGAGAATGTTGTCCAGTTGGTGACACAACCGCAACTGCGCGATCGCCTCTGGTGGCCTGGTGCCTTGCTGACCGACTCTGCGGCGAAAGCTAAAGCGCTTAAAGACTACCAACATGTCATGGCACAGCTTGCTTCCTGGGAAGCAGAAGCTGACGACGATGTGGCGGCAACGATTAAATCCGTGCGCCAGCAGTTACTCAATCTCAATATCACTGGTCGCTTACCGGTCAAACTGGACCCTGATTTTGTACGAGTGGATGAGAACAGCAATCCTCCGCTGGTCGGGGACTATGCGCTCTATACCGTACAGCGCCCGGTGACTATTACTCTGCTGGGTGCGGTTTCTGGGGCTGGGCAATTGCCCTGGCAGGCAGGCCGTAGCGTTATCGATTATCTGCAAGATCACCCCCGTCTTGCAGGCGCGGACAAGAATAACGTTATGGCGATTACGCCTGAGGGTGAGACTGTCGTCGCCCCTGTTGCCCTGTGGAATAAAAGACATGTGGAACCACCGCCTGGCAGCCAGCTTTGGTTGGGCTTTTCTGCGCATGTACTGCCCGAAAAATATGCTGATTTAAATGACCAGATTGTGTCTGTTTTAACGCAACGTGTTCCTGACTGATGAAGAAGAATTCTTATCTTTTAAGCTGCCTGGCCATTGCCGTCTCCAGTGCCTGTCATGCTGAAGTATTAACCTACCCGGATCCGCTGGGTTCGTCGCAATCAGACTTTGGCGGCACAGGATTGTTGCAGATGCCAAATGCGCGCATCGCACCGGAAGGTGAATTCAGCGTCAACTACCGGGATAACGATCAATACCGTTTCTACTCCACCTCCGTGGCGCTGTTCCCATGGCTGGAAGGCACCATTCGTTATACGGATGTGCGCACACGCAAATATAGCCAGTGGGAAGATTTCAGCGGCGATCAGTCATACAAAGACAAATCATTCGATTTTAAACTTCGCCTGTGGGAAGAAGATTACTGGCTACCGCAAGTGGCGTTTGGTAAACGTGATATTGCTGGTACGGGGCTGTTTGACGGTGAGTATTTGGTGGCCAGCAAGCAAGCGGGGCCATTTGATTTCACCCTCGGGATGGCATGGGGCTACGCCGGTAATGCGGGCAATATTACCAACCCGTTTTGCCGGGTGAGCGATAAATATTGTCATCGTGCAGAGTCTCACGATGCGGGCGATATCAGCTTTAGCGATATCTTTCGTGGCCCGGCCTCCATCTTTGGCGGCATTGAGTATCAAACGCCGTGGAATCCCCTGCGTCTGAAACTCGAATACGACGGCAACAATTACCAGAATGATTTCGCTGGCAAACTGCCTCAGGCAAGCCATTTCAACGTCGGTGCAGTTTATCGCGCTGCCAGCTGGGCAGACCTCAACCTCAGTTATGAACGCGGTAACACGTTGATGTTTGGTTTCACTTTACGGACCAATTTCAACGATCTGCGCCCTGCCCTACGCGATACGCCAAAACCGGCCTGGCAGCCTGCGCCAGAGTCTGAAGGTTTGCAGTACACCACGGTAGCAAACCAACTTACCGCGCTGAAGTATAACGCGGGCTTTGACGCGCCAGAAATTCAGCTACGCGATAAGACGCTGTATATGTCTGGTCAGCAATACAAATACCGTGACTCTCGTGAAGCGGTCGATCGTGCCAACCGGATTCTGGTGAATAACCTGCCGCAAGGCGTTGAGAAGATTAGCGTGACGCAAAAGCGCGAGCATATGGCGATGGTGACTACCGAAACCGACGTAGCCAGCCTGCGCAAACAGCTGGCAGGTACAGCGCCTGGTAAATCCGAGCAGCTTCAACAACAACGTGTTGAAGCTGAAGATCTTTCTGCCTTTGGTCGGGGCTACCGTATTCGTGAAGATCGCTTTAGCTACTCTTTCAACCCAACACTTTCACAGTCGCTGGGCGGCCCGGAAGATTTCTATATGTTCCAGTTGGGGCTGATGTCCAGCGCCCGCTACTGGTTTACCGACCACCTGCTGCTTGATGGCGGTATTTTCACCAATATTTACAACAACTACGACAAGTTTAAGTCTTCACTGTTACCCGCGGACTCTACCCTGCCCCGCGTGCGCACGCATATCCGTGATTACGTTCGCAATGACGTTTATCTCAACAACTTGCAGGCGAACTACTTTGCCGACTTAGGCAATGGTTTCTATGGCCAGGTGTATGGCGGTTATCTGGAAACGATGTATGCCGGTGTCGGTTCCGAGCTGCTTTATCGCCCGCTAGATGCCAGCTGGGCGCTGGGTGTGGACGTTAACTACGTGAAGCAGCGTGACTGGGACAACATGATGCGCTTCACCGATTATTCCACGCCAACAGGTTTCGTGACGGCTTACTGGAACCCGCCGACGCTCAATGGCGTACTGATGAAACTTAGCGTTGGGCAATATCTGGCAAAAGATAAAGGCGCAACGATCGACGTCGCCAAACGCTTTGACAGCGGCGTGGCAGTAGGGGTATGGGCGGCAATCAGTAACGTATCAAAAGATGACTACGGCGAAGGCGGCTTTAGTAAAGGCTTTTATATCTCGATTCCGTTCGACTTGATGACCATTGGACCTAACCGCAACCGCGCGGTGGTTTCGTGGACACCATTGACGCGTGATGGTGGACAAATGCTGTCACGTAAATACCAGCTCTATCCAATGACGGCAGAGCGAGAAGTACCGGTTGGACAATAACCTGACGTAATTCATAACATTACATTGACTGATAAATATAAACCAATGAAAAAGAACATTTTTAAGTTTTCGGTACTGACATTGGCTGTTCTGTCTTTGACAGCATGTACCCTTGTTCCTGGTCAGAATTTATCGACCAGTAACAAGGATGTCATTGAACTACCTGACAATCAGTATGACCTGGACAAAATGGTCAATATCTATCCCGTCACGCCAGGATTGATTGATCAGCTGCGCGCCAAACCGATTATGTCGCAGGCTAACCCGGAGCTGGAGCAGCAAATCGCGAACTATGAATATCGCATCGGCATTGGTGATGTGTTGATGGTTACGGTCTGGGATCACCCGGAACTAACCACGCCCGCAGGGCAATACCGTAGCGCCAGTGATACCGGCAACTGGGTTAACGCCGATGGTGCGATTTTCTACCCGTATATTGGTCGCCTGAAAGTGGCCGGGAAAACACTTACCCAGGTACGCAACGAGATTACAGCGCGTCTCGATTCAGTTATTGAAAGCCCGCAGGTCGATGTCAGCGTCGCGGCGTTCCGATCGCAAAAAGCGTACGTCACCGGCGAAGTCAGCAAATCGGGTCAGCAACCGATTACCAATATTCCTCTGACCATCATGGATGCGATTAACGCCGCGGGCGGTCTGACCGCAGATGCAGACTGGCGCAACGTGGTGCTCACCCAGAATGGCGTAAAGACCAAAGTGAACCTCTATGCGCTGATGCAGCGTGGCGACTTGCGCCAGAACAAACTGCTGCACCCGGGCGATATTTTATTTATTCCGCGCAACGATGATCTGAAAGTCTTCGTGATGGGTGAAGTGGGTAAACAGAGCACGCTGAAAATGGACCGCAGCGGTATGACCCTGGCGGAAGCGCTGGGTAACGCTGAGGGTATGAATCAGGATGTCGCTGATGCGACGGGGATTTTTGTTATTCGTGCAACGCAAAACAAGCAGAATGGCAAAATCGCCAATATTTATCAGCTGAATGCGAAGGACGCATCGGCAATGATACTCGGAACGGAATTCCAGCTTGAACCTTACGACATTGTTTATGTCACTACTGCGCCGCTGGCTCGTTGGAACCGTGTGATTTCTCTACTGGTACCGACGATTTCCGGGGTGCATGACCTGACAGAGACTTCACGGTGGATTCAAACATGGCCCAACTAAAATTTAACTCAATCCTGGTGGTTTGTACCGGCAACATTTGCCGTTCGCCCATTGGCGAGCGCTTGCTGCGTAAACGTCTGCCAGGGGTAAAAGTCAAATCGGCAGGTGTTCATGGTCTGGTAAAACACCCTGCAGATGCAACAGCGGCAGATGTTGCCGCTAATCATGGCGTATCTCTTGAAGGACATGCCGGACGTAAGCTCACTGCTGAGATGGCACGAAATTACGATCTGATTCTGGCAATGGAGTCAGAGCATATTGCTCAGGTTACCGCAATCGCTCCCGAGGTCCGAGGGAAGACAATGCTGTTTGGGCAATGGCTGGAACAGAAAGAGATCCCGGATCCCTATCGTAAAAGTCAGGACGCATTTGAACATGTCTACGGTATGTTGGAGCGCGCCAGTCAGGAATGGGCGAAGCGCCTCAGCCGGTAATTTGAGTTTATAAAATACGATGACAACTAAAAATATGAATACGCCACCAGGCAGCACTCAGGAAAATGAGATCGATCTGCTTCGTCTGGTCGGCGAGTTATGGGATCACCGTAAGTTTATTATCAGCGTGACCGCGTTATTCACGCTGATCGCTGTCGCTTACTCGCTGTTAAGCACGCCAATTTATCAGGCAGATACTCTGGTCCAGGTTGAGCAGAAACAGGGCAACGCCATTCTCAGTGGCCTGAGCGATATGATCCCTAACTCATCGCCCGAATCAGCACCGGAGATCCAACTGCTGCAATCGCGCATGATTCTCGGTAAAACCATTGCTGAACTGAATCTGCGCGACATGGTTGAGCAGAAGTATTTTCCGATTGTGGGTCGCGGCTGGGCGAGATTAACCAAAGAGAAACCAGGTGAGCTGGCCATCAGCTGGATGCATATTCCACAACTGAATGGTCAGGATCAGCAACTGACACTCACGGTTGGGGAAAACGGCCACTATACGCTGGAAGGTGAAGAGTTCACCGTCAATGGTATGGTCGGCCAGCGTCTGGAAAAAGATGGCGTTGCGCTGACTATCGCGGACATTCAGGCCAAACCAGGAACACAGTTTGTCCTGAGCCAACGTACCGAACTGGAAGCGATTAACGCGTTGCAGGAAACCTTTACCGTTAGCGAACGCAGTAAAGAAAGCGGGATGCTGGAACTTACCATGACCGGTGATGATCCCCAGTTGATTACTCGTATTCTGAACAGCATCGCTAACAACTATTTGCAACAGAATATCGCTCGCCAGGCGGCGCAGGATTCACAAAGCCTTGAATTCTTACAGCGCCAGTTGCCTGAAGTGCGCAGCGAGCTGGACCAGGCGGAAGAAAAACTCAACGTTTATCGCCAGCAGCGCGATTCGGTTGACCTTAACCTGGAAGCCAAAGCCGTTCTTGAGCAGATTGTTAACGTTGATAATCAACTCAACGAGCTGACCTTCCGCGAGGCAGAGATCTCCCAGCTGTATAAGAAAGATCACCCAACTTATCGTGCGCTGCTGGAAAAACGCCAGACGCTGGAGCAAGAACGCAAACGCCTGAATAAGCGGGTATCGGCAATGCCTTCCACTCAACAGGAAGTGTTGCGTTTAAGCCGTGACGTAGAAGCGGGCCGTGCGGTATATCTGCAATTACTTAACCGCCAGCAGGAGTTGAGTATTTCGAAATCCAGTGCGATTGGTAACGTGCGGATTATCGACCCGGCAGTCACTCAGCCGCAGCCAGTGAAACCGAAAAAAGCGTTGAATGTGGTGCTTGGTTTTATTCTTGGCCTGTTTATTTCGGTGGGTGCCGTGCTGGCGCGTGCGATGTTGCGTCGTGGTGTAGAAGCACCGGAACAACTGGAAGAGCACGGCATCAGCGTTTATGCCACTATCCCGATGTCCGAGTGGCTGGATAAACATACCCGTCTGCGTAAGAAAAATTTATTTTCTAATCAGCAGCGCCATCGTACTAAAAATATCCCCTTCCTGGCGGTGGATAACCCGGCGGATTCTGCTGTGGAAGCCGTACGTGCGCTACGAACCAGTCTGCACTTCGCTATGATGGAGACTGAGAATAACATTCTGATGATCACCGGTGCGACGCCAGACAGTGGTAAAACGTTTGTCAGTTCAACTCTGGCAGCGGTGATCGCCCAGTCCGATCAAAAAGTGTTATTTATTGATGCCGACTTACGCCGTGGTTATTCGCATAACCTGTTTACCGTGAGTAATGAACATGGCTTGTCGGAATATCTGGCAGGTAAAGATGAGCTCAACAAAGTGATCCAGCATTTTGGCAAAGGAGGCTTTGATGTGATTACTCGCGGTCAGGTGCCACCTAACCCGTCTGAACTGCTGATGCGCAATCGGATGCGTCAATTACTGGAATGGGCGAACGACCATTACGATCTGGTGATTGTCGATACGCCGCCGATGCTGGCGGTGAGCGATGCTGCGGTCGTGGGTCGCTATGTCGGCACCAGCCTGCTGGTTGCACGTTTTGGCCTGAACACCGCCAAAGAAGTGAGTTTGTCAATGCAGCGTCTGGAACAGGCAGGCGTCAATATTAAAGGCGCAATCCTCAATGGTGTGATTAAACGCGCCAGCACCGCTTACAGTTACGGCTATAACTATTACGGTTATAGTTACTCCGAGAAAGAGTAAAACTGAAGGTAAAGTGGCCGGATGCGGCGTGAACGCCTTTTCCGGTCTACGCATCAGACAGTTCTTCGTTTGTCATCAGCCTCAGAGCATTCAGGTAACTGAATGCTCTTTTTTATGCATTATAAACTGCATGCCGGAATGCGTGCTTCATTCACGATTTGCGTAAAACCAGCCAACGAACACATGCCCTGCGCGTTTCTTTCGCCACACTCAGCCAACGTTAACTCCACTTTGCCTGGCGGCGTTTTTAGCGACAACGGAGTTTTGTCACGCATCTGCTGTAGGGTCTGGAATACCAGCGATACCTGAATCCACTGGCTGTTATCACTAAGTCGCCGCCAGCGTTCAAAAACCAGTTCGCCCCCCGGTGGGGTATTATCCGGCTGGCCTGGTAGCGTCCAGTTAAGCTCTAACGCGCCCCCCAGATTCGCCAGATTAGTGTCGTGTCCAGCAATAAATAGCAGTGAAGTGGGTAATGTCACGCCATAAACCTGTTGTTGCGTGTTATTTGGCGTCAGTGCCGTCAGCACTAAATCCAGCAACGGCGTAGCGCGACTACGGGCTACCTCTGGTGTCCGTTGCAGCAAATAAAACTGCGCGTTATGCAGACTTAGCAAGGTGTTCCACTGGTGTGAATCTGTAATTCGCCCCCAGCCAGGCTCCGGCATTCCCTGTGCCTGTTGCAGGAGAAATATCTCCGTCAGCATTGAAGCCAGACTTGCCGCACCGGTCAGAGATACATTGTCATCCCTCACTTTGAGTTCGGACGGCAATGCCTGAGTCAACGTACAACTTTCGTCCTGATTGTCTCGTTTGAGGCACAGATTTGATTGCTGGAAATTGAGAACCTGCTCCAGTTCGCGAAATGCGGTTTGCCGATGCTCGGTAAACTCCGCTATCGATCCCCCTGCTCTACTGAGAATAGTCGCGGTAACGTTGGTCTTATCCAGTTGGCAAACGCCAGTTTTAAGGGGATTAAACAGGGGATCGGGCCGGGAAGTATCTGGCTGGGTATGGACTGTAATCGTACAGTTGGGTGCCAGCCCGGTAGCAAAGGCTTCACCTGTTTTACGCGTACGTTCATCGACATCCGCAATAATCGCAACCTGATCAGGTTTCGGGCAGCCATTTTTTGCCAGTAAACCGTCAGCGACCAGGCGTTGGCGTTGATAATGTCCAAGATAAGTGACCAGTTCGCCGCCACGCGGGGTCAACCAGCCCAATTTCACCGGCCACTCAGGCCATGTGTCTGGAGTGACATCCTGCATGAGTGGCGTGGCTTTGGTGGGCGCACGCACGCCATGACGGCTGACAATCACCACCCGCTCCAGCTTCAGTTCCGGCTCACTCTGAGCGAATGCAGGTGGCGAGGTTAACGGAATCAGAAGAGATAAAAATGGGATCAAAATCGCTTTCATCGATATGTTTCCGTTTTTCATATCCGACATGACTGCCTGATGCGACGCGTCGTATCAGGCCTAAGTTCGTTGTGCGCCCAGTCATCCCTTCAGGCGCGGATCCAGCCATACCAACACGACGGTAGAAAGCGAACACATCAACAAAATGCCGACGAACCACAATAGATACCACATTGTTCATGCTCCTTAGTACAGCTCATGATCGTGACGGCGCAGAGTTTCAGTCGTCATACGACCCCACATTTTGTAGTAGCTCCATAGAGTGTAGAGCAACACTATTGGCAAAAATATCAGTACAATTACTAACATAATGCTAAGTGTCAGTTGGCTGGAGGTACTGTCCCACACGGTCAGGCTAGATATCGGACTGATACTCGAAGGCATAACAAAGGGAAATAACGTAACGCCAGCGGTGAAAATCACACCAAATTGCATCAATGACGCCATCAGAAATCCCCAACCGGGGCGACCACGGTAAATTGCCATCGCCGTCAGTAACGGGCAGAAGAAGCCGAGCAGTGGGAAGATCCACAAGACTGGCGATTCGATGAAGTTATTCATCCAGGCGCCTGGCAGTACCGTCACCATTTTCATCAGTGGATTGGACGGACCGTTGACATCCTGAGCGAGTAACACAAAGCCATCAATACCGACCCACAGCCAGTATCCCGCCAGCAGGAAGCAGAGCATCACCAGCAGCGCGGCGCGTTTGGTCGCCAGTTGTGAACGCAGATGAATAGCGCCAACGGTTTTCAGCTGCAACCAGACGCCCCCTTGCAAAATCACCATACCCAGACTGAGCAAGCCGCACAGCAAAGGGAATGGCGTCAGCAACTGCCAGAAGCTACCGAGATACTCCACGCGTAATTGTGGTGTGAAGCTAAACGGCACGCCAAGTAACAAGTTACCAAACGCAATACCAAAGACCACAGGCGGGACCAGACTACCAATGACCAGACCGGCATCCCACATTTTGCGCCAGCGGGCATCCGCTATTTTGCCACGATAATCAAAAGCTAATGGGCGGAAGAACAGCGAGCACAGCACCAGGATCATCGCCACATAAAAGCCAGAAAACGCCGCTGCGTAGACTCTGGGCCAGGCGGCAAATAATGCCCCACCTGCGAGGATCAGCCAGACCTGGTTACCCTCCCAGTGAGCGCCAACGCTGTTGATCACTATCCGGCGTTCATCATCGTCACGCGCCACCAGTGGCAGCAGACAACCGATCCCCATATCAAATCCGTCGGTGACCATAAAGACCACCAGGATGACGCCCATCAGCAGCCACCAGATGAACCGTAATGTTTCATAATCAAACATGACTCTCTCCTTTACTGTTGCTGCGCTGGTTGTTCACTCTGCATCGCACTCGGCCCCAGGCGGGCATATTTCTGCATCAGGTAGACTTCGGCGATTAAGAACAGGGTGTAAAGCCCTACGATCATGATCAGAGAGAAGGCCAGTTGGCCCGTGGTTAATGCAGAGTGCGCGGAGTATGTCGGTAAGATGTCCTGAATCGCCCACGGCTGACGACCAAACTCGGTCATAAACCACCCGGCTTCAATGGCAATCCACGGCAGTGGCAAACTCCAGAGCGCCATTTTCAGCACCCAGCGATGTTGATCGATTTTGCCGCGCAGCGTCTGGACGAGCGCAATCAGCATCACCAGTAACAGCAGCGAACCGCAGCCAACCATGATGCGGAAACTCCAGAATACCGGCGCAACTTGCGGGATTGCGCCACGCATCGCCGCCTGGTACTGCGCAGCAGTGACATGATTCATATCCGGTGCATAACGAGAGAGCAGCATGCCGTAACCGAGATCGCCTTCTAACTCGCGAAACGCCTGTAATACATGCGGCTCGCGGTTGCTCTGCGATATCTCCTGCATTAACAGCCAGGCTATGCGTCCGCGTTGCAGCCGTGGGTAGGTTTCGGCCATCAAATTTTTCAGCCCGGGAACAGGTTTATCCAATGAATGAGTGGCGAGGATCCCTAACAGGGCCGGGATTTTAATGGCAAAAGCGTTGCGTTCTTGATCCTGTTCCGGCCAGGCAACGAGATGGAACGGCGCGGGTGCAGGTTCAGTTTGCCACTCCCCTTCCATCGCCGCCAGTTTTACCGGCTGTACTCGTGCGACTTCATATGCAGAGCTGTCTCCGAGTTGCAGCGCGCCGATTATCGCCAGGGTCCCGAAGACAGAACCGATGGCAAACGAGCGGAGTGCAACGTCGCGCTCCCGCCCACGCAGCAAATACCACGAGCTGATCGCCATAATGAACATCGCCCCGGTCACATAACCTGCCATCACCGTGTGCACAAATTTCACCTGGCTGACAGGGTTAAAGACCAGATCGCTGAAGCTGGTCATCTCCATACGCAGGGTATCGATATCGAAATGCGCCCCGGTCGGGAACTGCATCCAGCCATTGGCATTCAAGATCCACAATGCGGAGATATTTGAACCGAATGCCACCAGCCAGGTGACCAACAGGTGTTGATATTTGTTCAGGCGTTGCCAGCCGAAGAAGAACAGACCAACAAAAGTGGATTCGAGGAAGAAGGCCATTAATGCTTCCATCGCCAGCGGTGCGCCGAAAATGTCGCCTACATAGTTGGAATAGAATGACCAGTTAGTACCAAACTGAAACTCCATCGTCAGGCCGGTGGCCACGCCGAGAGCAAAGTTGATACCGAAGAGCTTACCCCAGAAACGCGTCATATCGCGGTAGATTGTTTTGCCGGTAACCACGTAAATAGTTTCCATGATGGCCAGCAAAAAAATCAGCCCCAGGGTAAGGGGCACAAATAAAAAGTGATACAGCGCGGTCAGCGCAAACTGCCAGCGCGATAAGTCAATAACATCCCACATGCTAACTCCTGTAGGCGAAGAGAGGGTAATAACCCTTTAATAGTAGATCCCTCTTTTTATCCTTACAGTTTGTAGGTAGTTGTATTCGCTAATTGCGATATTCACAGGACCGAAAGCGATATTTGCCACCGTTTTTAATGTTGTGCACTTTCCGCCAGCCACTGACAAACCTCGCCGAGACGCTGCGCAGAGTCCGCCAGATCTTCCGGCGCAGCCAGCACAACTTCGGGTATCGGGCAGATTTCATAACTCTCAAGCAGGGGGCCTTTTAAGGTGTCCATACAGCGTAAATGCCAGACATGGCGTAATCCCGTAGCATTGATAT
The DNA here is from genome assembly GCF_004212315.1 of Escherichia sp. E10V5. Taxonomy (NCBI): domain Bacteria; kingdom Pseudomonadati; phylum Pseudomonadota; class Gammaproteobacteria; order Enterobacterales; family Enterobacteriaceae; genus Escherichia; species Escherichia sp. E10V5. Next base: position 102,893 of record NZ_RHJM01000025.1, on the reverse strand, counting down.
AGCTCTCGCCGTAGCCAATGGTCCGAATCTGAATATTTCCCGGTCCGCAAAGACGCGACAGAAAAAGCCGATCAGCCTCGCTGATGGGTAGCTGCGTCAGATTAATACTGTGCGGCTGCGCGTCGGGGTTTCGTACATGCGCCAGCAACTCATGGGCCAGCGGTAAGCCATTCATCAGGCCATTGATGGGGGGCGGTAATAGCGAATCTGTCGGCAGCGCGTTTTGCGTTGCCGCCTGCCACAACGCCAGCGGCGCGCAGCCAGCCTCCAGTGTGTCCTCCAGTGTGTCCTCCAGCAACTGTTCGCCGCGACGTCTGCGTACACGCCATAATCCACAGAATATCGCCTCCTGAATTTCACTTTCACTGCCGTCAGCGTGCTGGATGCGCACTGATACTTCCCCTTCCCCAAGCAGCGTATTGAGGAAATGACGATCGTCGGCGTTGAGATTTAACAGATCGACTGCCAGCACCTCGCCCAGCGGTAGCTGACGTTCGCTTAGTTGATGTTGCAACTCGTTTAACAGCGCCATCACCTGCGGGCTGTGAGCACATTGCTCCAGTGCCGCCATACTCGGTTCATCATTCACCTGACAGGTGATCGGCAGTGGATTCATGCTGAAACTGTCGTCGCCAGGTTGTGTTCCCGGTCCCAGCAGATGGAAGAAAGTGTCGCTCATGAGGCTCGCTCCTGTTGCGGTTCGACAAGCCCACGCATCAGGTTTATCAGCTCCGCCCACGGGTGGATGCCGTTCAACACGCCGCGATAGCTACCGCCGGTAAACACCAGGGTGGCGGGAAAGCGAAAAACACCAAAGCGATCGCCAATGACTTCGCTTTGCTCAAGATCGGCAATCGCCACCTTCCACACATAGTCTGGAAACTCGCGCAGTAGCTCGCCGATCATTACCGGATTGTCGCTGACTTCAGGCGTCCGTTTTGGGTCACAGCTTAACAACACCACGCCGTCTGGCGCTTGCGTAAGCCAGTCATCAAGACAGGATTCACTGACCGGCGTCCAGCCGCGCGCCAGCATTCGTTGCCACAACGCATCAAATGGCGTGTCGTTGCTCATCCCTGCTCCTCCAGCGTCATCCGGTACTGGCGCAAGCGAACGCCTTCGTAATTTTCCATCGACAGACAGTCATAATTGAGACAACGAGACTCCTCAGTCGGTTGCGGTACAACTCCCCACTCAGCCAGCTGTACCAGCGCCGCCTGTTCCGCAGCGGGCAGTTGCTCTCGCGCCAGTTCGCTCAGGCTGCCGCCGTAGTCGTCGAGCATCGCGGGTTGCAGGCCGACGAGGGCAATATGTGCTGGCAGATGTCCGCGGATATCTGCCAGCGCCAGCACTTCGGAGAAACTGTTCTGGTGCAGGCTCATTTTCTTCGCGCTGAGATAGGCCGGAATACGTTCTCCGACATAGGTTCGTAGCGTTCCTGGCTCCAGCCCATAATCAATGGCATCGAGAATCAACAAGTGGCTGGCGCTTTCGACATAGCCCAGCAAGTTCAGCCCCTGAGTGCCGCCATCAACAATCTCCACTTCCTCGGGCCAGTGATAATGGGCATACAGCCGTTCTGCCACCCGCACGCCGAAGCCTTCATCAGCCCACAGCAGGTTACCCAGCCCCATTACCACCACGCGTTGCTCGCTCATGAACGCTCCTTGTTGCTTTTGACTTTAAAAAATTTGTGGCTGCGGTAGCCATTCACCATAGTGGAGATCACCGTGTCATCAGACATGATGTCTTCACGCAGCGCCATATACACATGACCGATCACAAACGCGCCAATCAGCCACATCCCCAGCCGATGCCAGCTGTGAATGTCCATTGAGTTGCCGCCCGTCCAGTAGAAAAATTCCACCACGTAACGGAACGGTGTGAAGATGGCATACTGACTATGTTCGCTGAACAGCGCAAAACCGGTGACGATCATAAAAACGGACATCAGGAAATAGCCGAACATCGCGGCCTGGGCGATGGGATTATGACCAATATCAGCACTCGGGCGTTTTGCCAGAAACAGATACCAGCGGATTTCATACCACACGCCCAACCACCAGCGTTTACGCCACACCGGCACGATGAACAGCTCGCGTGAGTAGCGATTACCGACAAATGCCCAGTAGATCCGCATCAGTAATATCACGGTAAAAATCATCCCAGCACTGAAGTGAATTAACCGGATGTACCCCATGTAGAACAGATAAGTCGCCTCGCCGCTGACCGAAGGCAGCGGTTTACCAATAAAGTAGCCAGTAACCATCAACACTGCCATGCACAGCACCGTCAGCCAGTGCCAGATCCGCACGGGCGCTTCAAAGACATAGTGGCTGACAACGTTGTCGCTTTTCTGTTGCATGATGATTCTCCTTCGCTGTTAACGCACCTGCACGGAGATAAGCTCGCTGCCATCGTCGCCTAGCACGTGAGTTGAACAGGCGAGGCACGGGTCGAAGCTGTGCAAAGTACGCAGGATTTCCAGCGGCTGTTCAGGAATAGCCATTTTGGTGTTCATCAGCGCCGCTTCATACGCACCAATTTGCCCTTTGGGATCGCGCGGGCTGGCGTTCCAGGTGGTCGGCACCACGCACTGATAGAGATCAATCTTGCCATCGCGAATGGCGGCCCAGTGACCTAACGCCCCGCGCGGCGCTTCGGTAAAACCGACGCCCCGGCACTCTTTCGGCCAGGTAGCAGGCTCCCATTTTTCAGTGGAGGCGGTGGCGAGGTTGCCGTTTTTCAGGTTGGTCATCAGCTTGTCAAAGAAGTATTGCAACTTACCTGCGGCCCACTGCGCTTCGTGCGCGCGGCACAAAATGCGGCCCAACGTTGACTGGATGCCATAAAGCGGCAGGTTCAGTGCCGACATCATGCGATCGACAGACTCAACGGTTGCCGCATCGCCTTTGTGGTAAGCGATCAACGTGCGCGCCAGCGGCCCCACTTCCATCGCATGACCGCGCCAGCGTGGCGCTTTTATCCACGAGTAGCGTTCCTGTTCATTCAGTTGCTGAATGTTAGTATCACTGCCTTTGACATCGCCGGGGTTGTACCACGGATCGGTAATACCATCGAAGGGATGACGTCCAACCCGATCGTCGGGATAACGATACCAGGCGTGATCGACAAACTCCTGCACCTGCTGCGGATCAACCAAATCTACTGGCAGCACGTTTTTGAAGTCGCCGTTAATTACTGCGCCGCCAGGCATCAGCAGACTTTTTTCGCCAAAGTCGTTGGCGATATCGGGGAACGCACCGTAGCTGAGGACGCATTGATCCGAAAGGCCCGTGCCGATTTCGCTCCACGGTTTGTTGAACTGGCCGATGGCTAAAGCGTCGGGGATCATCACGTTATTAATGAAGTCCGCCGTACGGGTGATAATCGACTGCACCAGGTTCAGGCGTTCCATATTGACCGCGCCGACCGCGCCGCTTTCGTCAATGTTAATTGCGCATGGCATCCCGCCGACAATCCAGTTTGGATGAGGGTTTTTACCGCCAAAGACCGCGTGGATTTTGACAATTTCACGCTGAAAATCGAGAGCTTCGAGATAGTGGGCAAAGCCCATCAGGTTGGCTTCTGGCGGCAGTTTATATTGCGGATGGCCCCAGTAGCCGTTACGGAAGATCCCCAACTGCCCGCCTTCAACAAATTTCTTCAGTCGGTTTTGTACGTCGAAGAAATAGCCAGGGGACGATTTCGGCCACGAAGAGAGGCTTTGCGCCAGTTCGGAGGTTTTCCGCGGATCGGCTTTCAACGCATCTAACACATCGATCCAGTCCATCCCGGCGAGCTGATAGAAATGCACCAGGTGATCGTGGCACCAGAGCGTTGCCAGCATAATATTGCGGATGATATTGGCGTTGTCCGGCACTTTAATACCGATGGCATCTTCGATGGCGTAAACCGAAGCCAGAGCGTGTACGCCGGTACAGACGCCGCAGATACGTTCAACGAACGCCCACGCATCGCGCGGATCGCGCCCTTGCAGGATGATCTCCAGCCCGCGAAACATCGTGCCGCAGGAGACGGCATTGGTTATCACATTCTGATCGTTGATATTTACTTCACAGCGCATATGGCCTTCGATGCGCGTGATCGGATCAACCACCAGGCGACGTCCGGCATTGTTGATGGTGTATCCCTGAGTTTCGTACTGAGTGCTCATGCCTGTTTATCCTCGTTGCCTGGCTGTTGTTCTGCTTCTGCAAGTTGCTGGTTATGACGTCTGCGCTGGTCAACGGCGCTGGCGACTGCATGTACGCCAACTGCCGCAGCCACCACGCCAAGCGCAGTTAAGCCGACGGTATCGGCGGTGGAATGAGTCCCCATTTGCGGAATATCGACCACGCGGCTGTAGAACGAGCCGCGATCCCAGAAGCCATTTTCAGAACAGCCAAGACAACCGTGACCAGACTGAATCGGGAAGGAAACGCCATCGTTCCAGCGGGTAGAGGAGCAGGCGTTATACGTAGTTGGCCCTTTGCAGCCCATTTTGTACAGGCAGTAACCTTTACGCGCCGCGTCATCATCCCAACTCTGCACGAACTCTCCGGCGTCGAAGTGGGCGCGGCGATAGCATTTATCGTGAATACGCTGACCATAGAACATCAGCGGACGCCCCATTCTGTCGACATCCGGCAGGCGATCGAACGTCACCATGTAAGTAATGATGGCGCTCATCACATCCGGGATCGGCGGGCAGCCTGGCACTTTGATAATGGGTTTGTCGGTGATGACTTTGTCGATGGGCGTTGCCTGCGTCGGATTGGGCCGCGCGGCCTGCACGCAGCCCCATGAAGCGCAGGTTCCCCAGGCGATTATCGCACTGGCCCCAGCCGCTGCGCGTTTCAGTTTTTCAATAAACGGCCTACCGCTGCTGATACAGAACATCCCCTGCTCGCCCAGTGGCGGATTGCCCTCTACCGCAAGGATATATTTGCCATTGTATTGTGTGATGATGTCTTCAAAGACTTCTTCCGCCTGAGTTCCGGCAGCAGCCATCAGAGTATCGTCGTAGTCGAGAGAAATAAGGGAAAGAATGACATCCTTCGCCAGTGGGTGAGCGGAGCGGATAAAAGATTCGGTACAGCAGGTGCATTCCAGACCGTGGATCCACACCACCGGAATGCGCGGTTTATTTTCCAGCGCCCAGGCAATCTTTGGTGCCATTCCCGCGCCTAATCCCAGCGAGGTTGCAGCCAGACTGCAATATTTGAGAAAGCTGCGCCGGGTGACCCCCTGACGCCGCATGGCCTGGTAAAATGTCTCCTCGTTATTCATATCGCACGTCTCTTCTCCTTGCGACACCAGCAGGACGCCGGGCGCTTATGGTCGGCAAGCGACGTCCCTGTAGCAAGGCAAACCATCGTTTTACGTGAGAGGCTGAAAACGAAAGCTCATCCTTCTGCACTGGCGCACGTCGCCAGAAAGTATTGTTAATAAAGCGTAGTGAAACTTTTGCACAAAACAATACAAACTGTGTGGATTTGTCTTTTAGCGATAAAAATGGGCCTTATTTTCCTTAAGGTTTGGCGCAGAACGATTACGAGCCCATTTTTATGGCGACAGAATACCCAAATTGCTGTTATTTCACGCAATCAACGCGCATTTGTCTGTTTTTCAAGCAAACAAACAAATTAGGGGTTTACACGACGCATCGGGATGTTTATAGTTCGCGTCATTCCGGAAGTGTGGCCGAGCGGTTGAAGGCACCGGTCTTGAAAACCGGCGACCCGAAAGGGTTCCAGAGTTCGAATCTCTGCGCTTCCGCCAAATAAGATAAGGGGTTAGCTAAATGCTAACCCCTTTTTCTTTTGCCTGTCAAAATGCTATACCACACTCAGTGGCTTAACCATCCTCTGCTAAACCTGTTCCAGATCAAATGCGTAAAGATGGGTAAAACCTCTGGGTAGCTTTCGGCATTATCATTATGCTGCTTCATTAATTACATCTGTCATAGAGAGTGACTCAATGGATCGTATTGTTAGTTCTTCACATGACCGTACATCGCTGCTTAGCACCCATAAGGTGCTGCGTAATACCTATTTTCTCCTGAGCCTGACACTGGCCTTTTCGGCGATTACCGCGACGGCCAGTACGGTTCTGATGCTGCCATCTCCGGGGCTGATTCTGACGCTGGTGGGTATGTATGGTTTGATGTTCCTGACCTATAAAACGGCGAATAAGCCGACCGGGATTATCTCCGCGTTCGCGTTTACCGGTTTTCTGGGTTATATCCTCGGGCCAATTCTGAACACCTATCTGTCAGCCGGAATGGGTGACGTAATTGCCATGGCGTTGGGCGGTACGGCATTAGTGTTCTTCTGCTGCTCTGCGTATGTGCTGACCACTCGCAAGGATATGTCGTTCCTCGGCGGTATGCTGATGGCGGGTATTGTTGTTGTCCTGATCGGGATGGTAGCGAATATCTTCCTGCAACTGCCTGCTCTGCATCTGGCGATCAGCGCGGTGTTCATTCTGATCTCCTCTGGCGCAATTCTGTTTGAAACCAGCAACATCATCCACGGCGGTGAAACGAACTACATTCGTGCCACTGTGAGCCTGTATGTGTCGCTGTATAACATCTTCGTTAGCCTGTTGAGCATTCTGGGCTTCGCCAGCCGCGATTAATCTCGCCCGCTATCTCTTTCTGAGCCTCGCTTTATGCGGGGCTTTGTTTTTTGTTACACTGCCGCCAGTCTGACTAAGGTAGTAAATAATTATGCTGATCTTCGAAGGTAAAGAGATAGAAACCGATACCGAAGGCTATCTCAAAGAAAGTAGCCAGTGGAGCGAACCACTGGCGGTGGTCATTGCAGAGAACGAAGGTATTACACTGTCGCCAGAACACTGGGAGGTGGTGCGTTTTGTGCGTGACTTCTACCTGGAATTTAATACCTCTCCGGCAATTCGTATGCTGGTTAAAGCGATGGCGAATAAATTTGGTGAAGAGAAAGGCAATAGCCGCTATCTGTACCGACTGTTCCCGAAAGGCCCGGCAAAGCAAGCCACCAAAATTGCTGGCCTGCCTAAACCGGTGAAATGCATTTAACGAATACGAAAATCCGTTAACTCCCCGGAGGGATGATGCGGCTCGCTAAGCACCCGTTCCACACGCGCTGAACGCGGGCCACCGCTCTTTAACCACTGCATTAATTTTTCCACCTGCCCTTCTTCACCGCAGGCAACGACTTCCACGCTGCCATCGTCAAGATTTTTGGCGTAACCGGTTAATCCCAATCTTTTCGCTTCGTACTGGGTGGTATAGCGAAACCCTACGCCCTGAACCCGGCCGTATACCCAGGCAATTATGCAGACTTTCGACATGACTGCTCCCCTTATCCTTAATGGACGCGTTGCAAATCCATGGAAAACTCCGGACAATGGCGCCCATTTCTTTGCATCGACAGAATAGTTAATTATGAGTGTACGTTTAGTGTTAGCCAAAGGGCGCGAAAAATCATTACTTCGTCGCCATCCGTGGGTCTTTTCCGGCGCCGTTGCCCGAATGGAAGGTAAAGCCAGCCTCGGAGAAACCATCGATATTGTTGATCATCAGGGAAAATGGTTAGCACGCGGCGCTTATTCGCCAGCATCGCAAATCCGTGCGCGCGTCTGGACGTTTGACCCGTCAGAATCCATCGACATTGCCTTTTTTACTCGCCGTTTACAACAGGCGCAAAAGTGGCGCGACTGGCTGGCGAAAAAAGATGGCCTCGACAGCTATCGTTTAATTGCTGGCGAATCTGATGGCCTGCCTGGCATTACTATCGACCGCTTCGGCAATTTTCTGGTGCTGCAACTGCTGAGTGCTGGCGCAGAGTATCAGCGCGCGGCATTAATTAGCGCCCTGCAAACGCTCTATCCGGAGTGCGCAATTTACGACCGCAGCGACGTCGCTGTACGTAAAAAAGAAGGTATGGAGCTGACCCAGGGCCCCGTTACCGGCGAGCTGCCGCCTGCCCTGCTGCCGATTGAAGAACACGGTATGAAGCTGCTGGTGGACATTCAACACGGCCACAAAACGGGCTACTACCTGGATCAGCGTGACAGCCGCCTGGCTACCCGCCGCTACGTTGAAAATAAACGCGTACTCAACTGTTTCTCCTATACCGGTGGTTTCGCCGTCTCGGCATTAATGGGTGGATGCAGCCAGGTAGTCAGTGTCGATACTTCGCAGGAAGCCCTGGATATCGCGCGGCAGAACGTTGAGCTGAACAAGCTGGATCTGAGCAAGGCTGAGTTTGTCCGTGATGACGTCTTTAAATTGCTGCGTACCTATCGCGATCGCGGTGAAAAATTTGACGTTATCGTGATGGACCCACCGAAGTTTGTTGAGAATAAAAGCCAGTTGATGGGCGCATGCCGTGGCTATAAAGACATCAACATGCTGGCCATTCAGCTGTTGAATGAAGGCGGAGTTCTCCTGACTTTCTCATGTTCTGGCCTGATGACCAGCGATTTATTTCAGAAAATCATCGCTGACGCCGCAATTGATGCCGGTCGTGATGTACAATTTATAGAGCAGTTCCGTCAGGCCGCCGATCACCCGGTGATCGCTACCTACCCGGAAGGGCTATATCTGAAAGGGTTTGCCTGTCGCGTCATGTAACTTGAAAAGTGAAATTTTGCCCATATATCAAAGGTAAAGATTTCCCGGGAGGTGACTATGATTGCCAGCAAATTCGGTATCGGCCAGCAGGTCCGCCATTCCCTGTTAGGTTATCTCGGAGTGGTCGTGGATATCGACCCGGTTTACTCGCTCTCTGAACCGTCGCCTGATGAGCTGGCGGTGAATGACGAGCTTCGCGCCGCTCCGTGGTATCACGTGGTGATGGAGGATGACAACGGCCTACCGGTTCATACCTACCTGGCTGAAGCCCAGCTAAGTAGCGAATTGCAGGATGAACATCCAGAGCAACCGTCAATGGATGAGCTAGCGCAGACTATCCGCAAACAACTCCAGGCGCCGCGTCTGCGTAACTAATCCTCATAAACATGCCCGGAAGGTTTTCGCCTTCCGGGTATTTTTTTATTTCGCCAGGCCCAGACGAGGGATCTCAATCGCCGGGCAGCGATCCATCACCACGTTTAGCCCTGCATCACGCGCCAGCACTGCCGCCTGTTCATTTATAACACCCAGCTGCATCCATAAGGTTTTCGCACCAATAGCGATCGCCTCCTGCGCCACACCCCATGCTGCTTCTGAATTACGGAAAACATCGACCATATCCACTTTTTCCGGAACCTCCGCCAGCGTGCCGTAACCTTGCTGGCCTAACAGCGTTTTACCGGCGACCTTTGGGGAGACGGGAATAACGTGATAGCCCTGATCGAGCAGATACTTCATTACGCGATAACTTGGACGATCGGGTTTGTCACTTGCTCCCACCAGCGCAATGGTGCGAGTGGACGTTAAAATGCCTGCAATATCGGTTTCTTTCATCATTTCCTCCAGACTATTTACCAAAGTGTACGACAATCCCGACATGCCAACCATGTAGCTACTACGAATGTATGAGAGCAAAAGCAGAAAACATGTCTATATGTTAGTAAGTATGATTAAAGAAAAATTTTGATACATTATTAGTCGGGCGGTCTTTGGACAGGAGCTACCTATGAAAACCGGCATTATGACCACCTTGATTGCACTGTGTTTGCCGGTATCCGTTTTTGCCACCACACTGCGGCTATCCAGCGATGTTGATCTCCTGATACTCGACGGCAAAAAGGTTTCCAGTTCTCTGCTTCGCGGTGCTGATAGCATCGAACTGGATAATGGACCACATCAGTTAGTGTTTCGCGTTGAAAAGACAATCCATCTTTCCAGTAACGAAGAACGACTTTATATCTCCCCGCCGCTGGTCGTTAGCTTTAATACCCAGCTCATTAGTCAGGTGAATTTTCGTCTCCCTCGCCTGGAGAATGAACGAGAAGCGAACCATTTTGACGCAGCGCCGAACCTTGAATTGTTAGATGGCGATGCGACGCCGATTCCGGTGAAGCTGGATATTCTCGCCATTACCTCTGCCGGGAAAACAATCGATTATGAGCTGGAAGTCGAACGCTATAACAAATCCGCAAAACGCGCTTCGCTACCGCAATTTGCCACTATGATGGCGGACGACAGTACACTGCTCTCCGGCGTTTCGGAACTGGATGCGATTCCTCCGCAGTCACAGGTGCTCACTGAACAACGGCTGAAGTATTGGTTTAAACTGGCTGACCCACAAACGCGTAATAACTTTCTGCAATGGGCGGAAAAACAACCTTCTTCCTGAGATTTTTGTGCCTGTGCGCAGGCTTTTTCAGTCTTTATCTTGCAGCGATAAGTGCTTACAGTAGTCTGTAGGAAAGTTAACTACGGATGTAAATTATGGAACTGACAACTCGCACAATGGCGGCGCGTAAACATATTGCGCTGGTGGCACATGATCACTGCAAGCAAATGCTCATGAGCTGGGTGGAACGGCATCAGCCGCTTCTGGAGCAGCACGAACTTTATGCAACGGGCACCACGGGTAACTTAATTTCCCGCGCGACAGGAATGAACGTCAACGCGATGCTGAGCGGCCCGATGGGCGGCGATCAGCAGGTTGGCGCATTGATCTCAGAAGGGAAAATTGATGTGCTGATTTTCTTCTGGGACCCGCTGAATGCTGTACCACACGACCCCGACGTGAAAGCGTTGCTGCGTCTGGCGACGGTGTGGAACATTCCGGTCGCCACCAACGTGGCAACGGCTGATTTCATCATCCAGTCACCACATTTCAACGACGCTGTAGATATTCTGATCCCGGATTATCAGCGTTATCTCGCAGAACGCCTGAAGTAAGTTCGCACAGGCGGCACTCGCCGCCTGTTTCTTACGGTTTCCTTGCTACCGGTACATCCAGTTTTTTCAGGTCGTCCACAAAGGGAGAAGGATTCTCTTTGCTGAACAGTACCCAAACCCGATGCCGTGCGCGAGTGAGCGCAACGTACATTAATCGCCGTTCTTCGGCATCCGGATAGTCCTCTACTGGCGGCAGTAGCGCCTCTTCCATAATGGACTCACGCGCCACAGCCGGGAAGCCATCACTCCCCTCCTGCAAACCAACGATGATGACGTAGTCGGCCTGTTGCCCTTTGCTGGCATGAATGGTCATAAAGTCGATTTGCAGCTTCGGCCAGCGCGTCGTGGCTTTATCCAGAGTAACGGGCTTCAGATGATGGTAACGCGCTAGTACCAGAATGCGCTCTTCGGGTTTGACATAACCAGATAGCTTGTCCAGTAAAGCGTCAAGCTGACTCTCATCCAACAAGGTGACGGCTTTTTTGTCACCATTCGTTAAGCTATTCAGCGGTTTTTTCAACTGATTAGGGTTCTGCTGAATAAAACGATTTGCCACCTCTCCTATGCGGCTATTGAAACGGTAAGTCGTGTCTAAATCACAGCGATCGCCTTCACCGAAGTTTTCATGGAAGGCCGTGGTGAGCGACATTTGCGCGCCGCTGAAGCGGTAAATAGCCTGCCAGTCATCGCCAACGGCAAACAACGTTGTCTGACTATTTTGTTTACGCAATGCTGCCAGCAAGGCCGCTCGCTGTGGGGAGATGTCCTGGAATTCATCAACCAGAATATGTTTCCACGGGCTGATAAACCGCCCTTTCTCAAGGATAGCAATCGCCTGATGAATCAGACCTGAAAAATCGACGGCATTTTCCGCTTTCAGCGCACCTTTCCAGGCTTTCAGCAACGGTGCCATCAATTTGATTCGTTTACTGAACAGATCCCGAATCTCTTCTGGCGCACTGGCAATCATTTCAGCCTGCGCGCCACCGTGCATCCGCATCAGACTGACCCAGCGATCGAGGCGAGATGCGAGACGACGCTGCAATTTTTCATCATCCCAGAAGTTGCCTTCTGGCACTGACCACTGCAGTTCTTCCATCAACCATTGTCGCCAGCCCTTCGCCTGTGCTTTCTTTTCACTACACTGCTTGCACCACTCAGCAATAAAGAGTTCATGGCGGGCTGCGGTGTCATTTTCCAGGTTGCTGACTGTCGGTACTTTTTTGCTGCCTTGCTGAATAATATGCAGGGCCAGAGAATGAAACGTGCGCGCGGTAATCTCTTCGGTATGCAGCCGTTCGCGGATCCGCTCGTCCATCTCTTCCGCCGCTTTTCGGCCAAACGCCAGCAATAAAATTTGCTCGGGTGATGCTTCACCACGCGCCAATAACCAGCCAGCGCGCGCCACCAGCACAGACGTTTTTCCGCTTCCTGCACCAGCCAGCACTAACAGGGAATGCTCACCATTAACCACCGCCCGGGCCTGCGCCGGATTAAGCGGTGAAGACTCAACCTGACGGAAAAAATCCGCATATTCGTTAAGCATGGTTTCGGTATACGCCTGATTATGCTGCAACCGACTGCCTTCAATATCTTTCAGCCAGGCCTGACATTTGCGCCACGCCTCACGACAGTTATCAAATTCCTCCAGGCGATTAACCGGTAATGGCAACGCTGACAAAGCCTGACGAATTTGTTGCTGTACCCCAGTGGTTTGCTCCCGCGTCAGCCATTTATTTTCTCCAGTGCGAGCAGCAATAAGATCCAGTTGTTGCTGCAATACGCCAGCGGCAATTTCGCTCATTTCCTCGCTCCAGCGCCGCCAGTGAGCATCAAGATGATGGTGAAAACGCTGCGTCTCTGCCCATTCAGTGCCATGCAGACGCACGACTTTTTCATCAGGCAATACAAATTCCAGCTCACCCCATACCAAACCACGTTTGCAGTGAATAGCCAGTAATTGATTGAAAGGAATAAGGTATTCGTGGCGATCGCCGGAAACTTTTATCCCGGCATTGAGGATCACCGCCCGATCGTAAGGGTGCTGTGCCAGACGTTTGCCAAGAGTTGTCGCTTTCAGTTCCATGTCTCTGTAGATCCACACGATGTCATTTCTTATCAGTGTAACCGCCAGAGAAAACGTGCTCCAGCCCAAAAAAACGTTACAATTGCCGCCCATTACTGAAAACCACAGTAAAGCGAGGTTTTATGCGTACCGTTTTGAACATTCTGAACTTTGTGCTTGGCGGATTCGCCACCACTCTTGGCTGGCTGTTGGCGACCCTGGTCAGTATTGTGCTGATTTTCACCTTACCGCTGACACGGTCCTGCTGGGAGATAACCAAACTGTCTCTGCTGCCTTATGGCAATGAAGCTATTCATGTCGATGAACTAAACCCGGCAGGCAAAAATGTGCTGCTTAACACTGGCGGTACGGTGCTGAATATTTTCTGGCTGATTTTCTTCGGCTGGTGGCTATGTCTGATGCATATCGCAACAGGTATCGCGCAATGCATTTCCATCATTGGTATTCCGGTTGGTATTGCGAACTTTAAAATTGCCGCTATTGCTCTGTGGCCGGTCGGACGCCGCGTGGTATCGGTAGAAACAGCTCAAGCTGCGCGTGAAGCCAATGCACGTCGCCGTTTCCAATAATCCAACATTATGGCCTTTATGCTAAGTCCTTTGCTCAAACGCTATACCTGGAACAGCACCTGGCTGTATTACGCGCGCATTTTTATCGCACTTTGCGGCACCACTGCGTTTCCGTGGTGGCTGGGTGATGTAAAACTTACGATTCCGCTGACTCTCGGAATGGTGGCGGCAGCACTGACCGATCTCGACGACCGACTGGCGGGACGTCTGCGTAATCTCATTATTACGCTGTTCTGTTTTTTTATTGCCTCGGCTTCAGTAGAGCTGTTATTTCCGTGGCCCTGGCTGTTCGCCATTGGTTTAACGCTCTCCACCAGCGGCTTCATTTTGCTCGGCGGTCTGGGTCAACGCTATGCGACCATCGCCTTCGGTGCATTGCTGATTGCCATTTACACGATGCTGGGAACCTCCCTGTATGAACACTGGTATCAGCAGCCTATCTATCTGCTTGCTGGTGCGGTTTGGTACAACATCCTGACGCTTATTGGTCATTTGCTGTTCCCTGTCCGCCCGTTGCAGGACAACCTGGCACGTTGTTACGAACAACTGGCGCGGTATCTGGAACTCAAGTCACGTATGTTTGATCCTGATATTGAGGATGAAAGCCAGGCACCGCTGTATGATTTGGCGCTCGCCAACGGGCAACTTATGGTGACGCTGAACCAGACGAAAATCTCGTTGCTGACCCGCTTACGCGGCGACCGCGGTCAGCGGGGAACGCGTCGTACACTACATTACTATTTTGTAGCGCAGGATATCCACGAGCGGGCAAGCTCTTCACATATTCAGTATCAAACGCTGCGAGAACATTTTCGCCACAGCGATGTGCTGTTCCGCTTCCAGCGCCTGATGTCGATGCAGGGACAAGCTTGCCAACAATTGTCACGCTGTATTTTGCTGCGTCAGCCTTATCAGCACGATCCACATTTTGAACGCGCTTTTACGCATATTGACGCCGCACTTGAGCGGATGCGCGAAAATGGTGCGCCCGCCGATCTGCTAAAAATACTGGGATTCCTGCTGAACAATTTACGTGCCATAGATGCCCAACTGGCGACTATTGAATCAGAACAAGCCCAGGCGCTGTCCCCCAATGCAGACGAAAATGAACTCGCCGACGACAGCCCTCGCGGGTTTAGCGATATCTGGCTGCGTCTTAAACGTAACTTAACGCCGGAGTCTGCACTATTTCGCCATGCAGTGAGAATGTCGCTGGTATTGTGTGTTGGTTACGCCATCATTCAGATAACCGGAATGCATCACGGGTATTGGATCCTGCTGACAAGTCTGTTTGTCTGCCAGCCAAACTATAACGCCACGCGCCACCGTCTGAAGTTAAGGATTATTGGTACGTTGGTGGGTATTGCGATTGGTATTCCTGTGCTGTGGTTTGTTCCGTCACTGGAAGGACAACTGGTGCTGCTGGTGATTACCGGCGTGCTCTTTTTTGCCTTCCGTAACGTGCAATACGCTCATGCAACGATGTTCATTACGCTTCTGGTGTTACTGTGCTTCAACCTGCTGGGTGAAGGTTTTGAAGTCGCGCTGCCTCGCGTAATCGATACGCTGATCGGCTGTGCAATAGCATGGGCGGCGGTGAGCTACATCTGGCCCGACTGGCGGTTTCGCAATCTGCCGCGAATGCTTGAACGCGCGACGGATGCTAACTGCCGTTATCTCGATGCCATTCTTGAGCAATATCATCAGGGGCGTGACAACCGTCTGGCGTATCGTATTGCCCGACGCGATGCTCACAACCGTGATGCTGAACTGGCGTCGGTGGTGTCGAATATGTCCAGTGAACCGAACGTCACACCGCAAATTCGCGATGACGCGTTCCGTTTACTGTGCCTTAACCATACTTTTACCAGCTATATTTCTGCCCTCGGCGCACACCGCGAGCAGTTAACCAACCCTGAAATTCTGGCGTTTCTTGATGACGCAGTTTGCTATGTTGATGACGCGCTACATCATCAACCTGCCGATGAAGAACGCGTCAATCAGGCATTAGCTGGCCTGAAACAGCGGATGCAACAACTTGAACCGCGGGCAGACAGCAAAGAACCTCTTGTCGTACAGCAAATCGGGTTACTGATTGCATTACTGCCAGAAATTGGCCGTCTGCAACGCCGGATTACTCAAGTTCCTCAGGAAACTCCTGTTTCGGTGTAATAGAATCTGCCCATTCTGCAAGCTCCTGGCGGCGTGCCACCGGGAGCGCAGCTTCATGAATACCGATAATTGCGCCTTCAAGCATGAACAGAATCTTTTCTGTCACCAGACTGTTATGCTGCCGTAGCCGCAACCAGCACATTTTCGCCCCAAGTATACGTAGCGCCCGAACATCCTTAATCCCCACTTCCCCGAGAATCGCTTCCAGGTGATAAGACATATTGGGCAAATCTTTCAGCCGTTGCTGGGTGTCGCGCGTACTTTTCTCTTTAAGCGCAGCGTCCAGCGAATATTTCGACAGCCGCACCAACTTCTGTTGATTCCGCCATAAGCTTTCATCAACCCGGTAGTAATTGAGAGTAACGGGACGGCCACACTTTTTGTATGTCAGCCAGACTGGTGGATGTTTTACACAGTACTGTGCGCTTTGCTCACAAGCCCGAAGATACAACTCACCATCAGAAACCATCGCAAACACTGTATCGTCAACGGTCAGACTGTAACTGCCAAACAACGATCGATATTCAATAGTGCCTAACGTCGACAGGTATTCTTGTGACTTATAGATCCGCTTGTAGGAGAGGCTTTTCATAAAATTCCTTTTAAAATCATAATATAAAAGAATGATTCACATTAACGGATCCGTTAAATACGAAAATAGGCAACTTATTCTCAAGGGGCAAGATTAATTTAAGTTTTCAGGTCACCAACGACAAAAATTGCGAGGCTCTTTCCGAAATTTGTGTTGATCTTTGTTGTCACTGGATGTACTGTATATCCATACAGTAACTCATAGGGCTGGATTGATTATGTACACTTCAGGCTACGCAAATCGTTCTTCGATGTTCTCCTCCACAGCAAGCAAAATTGCGCGTGTCTCTACGGAAAACACTACAGCCGGGCTAATTAGTGAAGTTGTCTATCGCGAAGATCAGCCCATGATGACGCAACTCCTGCTTTTGCCATTATTACAGCAACTCGGCCAACAATCGCGTTGGCAACTTTGGTTAACGCCGCAACAAAAACTAAGTCGTGAATGGGTTCAGGCAGCGGGACTACCCTTAACTAAGGTGATGCAGATAAGCCAGCTTTCCCCTTGTCACACCGTGGAATCAATGGTTCGTGCTTTGCGTACGGGAAATTACAGCGTAGTGATCGGTTGGTTGGCAGACGATCTGACAGAAGAAGAGCATGCTGATCTTGTCGATGCCGCCAATGAAGGTAACGCAATGGGGTTTATTATGCGTCCAGTAAGCACACACTCTCACGCCACGAGACAACTTTCTGGGCTAAAAATTCACTCAAATTTGTATCATTAAGTAAATTTAGGATTAATCCTGGAACTTTTTTTGTTAACCCGTAGACGCTTTCACTTGTCACTAATTTTACTTGTGGAGGCTTGTCTGAAGCGGTTTCCGCGATTTTATCCTGTAAAGTATCGTTAACAAAAAAGGTTAAACGCACCTTATACAAGTCTTTTTTTTCATATGCCTGACGGAGTTCACACTTGTAAGTTTTCAACTACGTTGTAGACTTTACATCGCCAGGGGTGCTCGGCATAAGCCGAATTTATCGGCAGAGTTACAATTGAGCAGATCCCCCGGTGAAGGATTTAACCGTGTTATCTCGTTGGAGATATTCATGGCGTATTTTGGATGATAACGAGGCGCAAAAAATGAAAAAGACAGCTATCGCGATTGCAGTGGCACTGGCTGGTTTCGCTACCGTAGCGCAGGCCGCTCCGAAAGATAACACCTGGTACACCGGTGCTAAACTGGGCTGGTCCCAGTACCATGACACTGGTTTCATTCCTAACAATGGTCCGACCCACGAAAACCAACTGGGTGCAGGTGCTTTTGGTGGTTACCAGGTTAACCCGTATGTTGGCTTTGAAATGGGTTACGACTGGTTAGGTCGTATGCCGTACAAAGGCGACAACATCAACGGCGCATACAAAGCTCAGGGCGTTCAGCTGACCGCTAAACTGGGTTACCCAATCACTGACGATCTGGACATCTACACTCGTCTGGGTGGTATGGTATGGCGCGCAGACACCAAGGCTAACGTACCTGGTGGCCCATCCTTTAAAGACCACGACACCGGCGTTTCTCCGGTATTCGCAGGCGGTGTTGAATACGCGATCACTCCAGAAATCGCTACCCGTCTGGAATATCAGTGGACCAACAACATCGGTGACGCTAACACCATCGGTACTCGTCCGGACAACGGTCTGCTGAGCCTGGGTGTTTCCTACCGTTTCGGTCAGGGCGAAGCAGCTCCAGTAGTTGCTCCGGCTCCGGCTCCGGCTCCAGAAGTACAGACCAAGCACTTCACTCTGAAGTCTGACGTTCTGTTCAACTTCAACAAAGCAACCCTGAAACCGGAAGGTCAGGCTGCTCTGGATCAGCTGTACAGCCAGCTGAGCAACCTGGATCCGAAAGACGGTTCCGTAGTTGTTCTGGGTTACACTGACCGCATCGGTTCTGACGCCTACAACCAGGGTCTGTCCGAGCGTCGTGCTCAGTCCGTCGTTGATTACCTGATCTCCAAAGGTATCCCGTCTGACAAGATCTCCGCACGTGGTATGGGCGAATCTAACCCGGTTACTGGCAACACCTGTGACAACGTGAAACAGCGTGCTGCTCTGATCGACTGCCTGGCTCCGGATCGTCGCGTAGAGATCGAAGTTAAAGGCATCAAAGACGTTGTAACTCAGCCGCAGGCTTAAGTTCTCGTCTAATAAAAAACCCCGCTACTGCGGGGTTTTTTTTCATCTGTAGTAAAGTAAATGACCTTCGCCAGTTATTCCTTACCAAGTAATGCCTGCAAATCCTGCTTCAAAGAAGACATTTTATTCGCATACTTCTCTTTGTTTTCCGCATCTTCAATCAGCTGGACAATCGTTTCGGATAGCGTTTTACCACGACGTTGCGCAAGCCCTGCTAACCGTTGCCAGACAATAAATTCCAGATCGATAGATTTCTTGCGCGTATGCTGATGCTCCGCATTAAAGTGCCGTTTTCGTCTGGCCCGAATCGTCTGTTTCATGCGATTAAGCAGCTCTGGATTCATATGTTTTTCAATCCAGCCATTTACGAGTACAGGTTCGTTCTCCAGCGATAGCAACACATCGACGGCTTCCTGGGCGGCACTGGCCTCTATGTAACGGGTGATCAACTCACCTTCACGGTGCTTCTTCACCAGATATTTCCATTTCCAACCACTTTCAAGATTTTCAAGTTGTTGATATTTCATAGCGATCTCAATGTTACCGTGTAACTCTTTACAGAATATCAGCTTTTTACCTGCGTGATGAAAAGAATCTCTGTCATGTGAGCTTTAACGCGCATGCCGGGACTTTTGTCGGTGCTTTCTACGTGTGCTGCAGTGCCGGTTACGGTATAATCGCGCCTTTGACAACAGACTAAAAAACATCGACTTTGACCATTACGAAACTTGCATGGCGTGACCTGATTCCTGATACCGAAAGCTATCAGGAAGTATTCGCACAGCCACATTTGATTGACGAAAACGATCCTTTATTCAGTGACACTCAACCGCGACTGCAATTTGCGCTTGAGCAGTTGCTGCACGCGCGGGCATCATCCTCTTTTATACTGGCAAAAGCGCCGGAAGAATCCGATTATCTGAATCTTATAGCCGATGCTGCACGCGCGCTACAAAGCGATGCAGGCCAACTGATGGGCGCTCACTATGAGATTTCCGGCCACACCATACGCTTACGGAACGCAGTTAGCACTGACGATAATTTTGCAACCTTAACCCAGGTTGTTACTGCTGACTGGGCTGAAGCCGAACAGCTTTTTGGCTGTTTGCGCCAGTTTAATGGCGACATTACCTTGCAGCCAGGACTGGTACATCAGGCCAATGGCGGCATTTTGATTATCTCCTTGCGTACACTGCTGGCCCAGCCATTGCTGTGGATGCGTCTGAAGAACATCGTCAACCGCGAACGCTTCGATTGGGTAGCATTTGATGAGTCGCGCCCTCTCCCCGTCTCTGTACCTTCAATGCCATTGAAGCTGAAAGTCATTCTGGTAGGCGAACGCGATTCATTGGCCGATTTCCAGGAGATGGAGCCAGAACTGTCTGAACAAGCGATCTATAGCGAATTTGAAGATACTCTGCAGATAGTCGATGCCGAATCCGTACGCCAGTGGTGTCGCTGGGTGACTTTTATTGCCAGACTTAACCACTTGCCAGCGCCAGATGCCGATGCCTGGCCGGTACTTATCCGCGAAGCAGTACGCTATACCGGTGAGCAAGAAACGCTGCCCCTTAGTCCGCAGTGGATCCTCCGCCAGTGTAAAGAAGTCGCTTCATTGTGCGAAGGTGATACCTTCTCCGGCGAGCAGCTAAACTTAATGCTACAGCAGCGGGAATGGCGCGAAGGTTTCCTCGCCGAGCGTATGCAGGATGAAATCCTTCAGGAGCAGATCCTGATTGAAACCGAAGGTGAACGCATCGGGCAAATTAACGCCCTTTCGGTCATTGAATTTCCAGGCCATCCACGCGCATTTGGCGAACCTTCTCGCATTAGCTGCGTTGTGCATATTGGCGATGGTGAATTCACCGACATCGAACGAAAAGCGGAGCTTGGCGGCAACATTCACGCTAAAGGGATGATGATCATGCAGGCGTTTTTGATGTCGGAACTTCAGCTTGAGCAACAGATCCCTTTCTCGGCGTCACTGACCTTTGAGCAATCTTACAGTGAAGTGGATGGTGACAGCGCATCAATGGCCGAGCTCTGCGCTCTGATCAGCGCCCTTGCTGATGTCCCGGTGAATCAGAGTATCGCTATTACAGGTTCAGTGGATCAGTTTGGTCGCGCCCAGCCTGTGGGCGGTCTGAATGAGAAAATCGAAGGCTTCTTTGCTATCTGCCAGCAGCGTGAGTTAAGTGGGAAGCAAGGTGTGATTATCCCCAGCGCTAACGTTCGCCATTTAAGTCTTCACAGTGAACTGGTGAAGGCGGTAGAGGAAGGCAAATTCACCATCTGGGCAGTGGACGATGTGACTGATGCACTGCCGTTATTATTAAATCTGGTGTGGGATGGCGAAGGCCAGACGACGCTGATGCAAACTATCCAGGAACGTATCGCGCAAGCATCGCAACAGGAAGGGCGTCACCGTTTTCCGTGGCCACTACGTTGGCTGAACTGGTTTATTCCGAACTGATCGGACTTGTTCAGCGTACACGTGTTAGCTATCCTGCGTGCTTCAATAAAATAAGGCTTACAGAGAACATGGTAGATAAACGCGAATCCTATACAAAAGAAGACCTTCTTGCCTCTGGTCGCGGTGAACTGTTTGGTGCTAAAGGCCCACAATTGCCAGCACCGAACATGCTGATGATGGACCGTGTGGTCAAAATGACTGAAACGGGCGGTAACTTCGACAAAGGGTATGTAGAAGCAGAGCTGGATATTAATCCGGACCTGTGGTTCTTCGGTTGCCACTTCATCGGCGATCCGGTAATGCCGGGCTGCCTGGGCCTGGACGCGATGTGGCAGCTGGTAGGATTCTACCTCGGCTGGCTGGGCGGCGAAGGTAAAGGCCGCGCCCTGGGCGTTGGCGAAGTGAAATTCACAGGCCAGGTGCTGCCGACGGCGAAAAAAGTGACCTATCGTATTCACTTTAAACGCATTGTTAACCGTCGTCTCATTATGGGCCTGGCGGATGGCGAAGTGCTGGTTGATGGTCGTTTGATCTATACCGCCAACGACCTGAAAGTAGGTCTGTTCCAGGATACGTCTGCATTCTGATTTTAATCAGACAGAGTATAAAAAGGCTAAACCTCCGCAATGCGGAGGTTTCTTTTTAAAGAGACAGAATCAGGCCATTACCACCCTGTCCGCCATGGCTTCTCGCCAGCCTCCCAGCCATTGTGACCTTTGATTCAGCGTCTGATAGGGACACATTTCTTTTGAGCGTCCGGCGATGCCGGCCTGATAACCACGTTGATGTGCCCGTTCCAGGCGATCTCGTTTTTGTCTCTTCATGCCTCGTTTCCCTCATACTGGTTTCTGGTGGAAAAGAAAACAGTGATTACTAAATGTGCAATCACAGTTAAGCAATACCGCGAATCATAACTGCCGTCAATGCGCAAAATTCACGCCACTGCCATATTTGTGAGCTACACGGGCATGTCGGTTGTACAAAAAATGTGAAGCGGAACAAGTTTTCCCATGGCTTATAAACAAAAAAACCGCCTCAGGCTACATGCCGGAGACGGTTATATTTACAAATCTTTATAATTAAGGTAGACGCTTTATCTCTTGCGCAATAGTCGCGGCTTCCTGACTCCAGACACTGGCCAGCACTTTGACCATTTCATCGTAGCCATCCTGATTCTGCACCCCTTCCACACGGAACGGACGTTTTATCAGTTGTCCCTGATGGTTTAGTAGCCACTCGCCACTCACAATCACCTTACCATCGTAACGGCCATTAAACTCCGTCACTGTCACATTAAGCGTGTCCTGGGTGCTTCCCAAAGGCTGGGAGGCTACGACCCAACCGGGCAGTTGCGCACTCAGGTTAGCGACCAAAGTATTGCGCAACTGTTGATCCAGCGGGCTGGCCCACAGATTGTTATTAGCAATCACATACTTCACATCACTGGTTTGATAAACCACACCATTCCCCGCCAGATAATCAGGAACAACGACCTGCTCGACCCATAGCAGGCGGTTACCCTGGCTGGCGGTACTTTGCGTACCGCTCTGCACCACAGGCAATTGGTAATAGTTTTTGTTAATTTCACCGGAGCTGCATCCGGCCAGCCACAGTGCCGCTATCGTCACTAGCCACTTTTTCATTGTTTCGCCCTCTTCGGCTCTGGATCTTTTTTATCCTTCGCTTCAAATACCAGCGCGTTGCTCTTCTCGTTGAGCGTTTTCAGAACCGGTTGCAGTTCACGCAATACCTGATCAAGACGCTGCATATCCGCAACCATCTTGTTATAAGCTGCGGAACCCGGCTGGAAGCCCTGCATGCTACGATTCAATTCGCGCAGTGTCGACTGCATATCCGTCGGCAACTGTTGCATCGACTGACTGGCAAGGATCTTGTTCATACTATCCAGCGTAGTCTGCAGGTTTTTCATCGTGCGCTGACTTTCCGACAGCGTACTGGTCGCCTGTTCAATCATCGGGTTCAACGGCAGTTTGTTAATCTTATCCAACGCTTCCATCAGACGTTGCTGGATTTGCGCCAGACCACCGCTAACGGTCGGGATTATTTGATAGCCATTAAACTCACGCACACCGGTAATTGCCGGAGCATTTGGATAGAAGTCCAGATCGACGTACAGCGCTCCCGTGACCAGATTCCCGGTTTTCAGTGAACCGCGTAAACCGCGCTTCAGCAATTCGGCCAGGTGTTCTACCACATCAGCATTTTCACCTAGCTGCATTTTCAGTCGTTCTGGTTCAATACGCACCATGACTGGAATGCGATAATCATCGTTAAAGACCTGACGCATATTCGGCGCAAAGAATGGCACTTTGCTTACCGTACCGAGACGAATACCGCGGAATTCCACTGGCGCGCCAGGTTGCAGACCGCGTACCGAATCTTTAAAGAACATCAGATAATCAATGTGATCTGTGTACAATGAATCCTGGATACTCTTCTGATCATCATACAAAACGAATGACGTTTTTGGCGCAACCGGCTGTCCCAAGTCCAGTCCTTCAGGCACGTCAAAGCTGACACCACCACTTAGCAACGTCGTCAATGACCCCATCTCTACGCGCATCCCCGCCGAGGTCAGATCCACCGCTATGCCGCTATCTTTCCAGAAGCGAACGTTGCTCGTTACCAGGCGGTCATAAGGCGCATTGATGAACAGTTGATAGCTGATATTACGCTTCTGAGTATCGAAGGTGCTGGTTTCAACCGACCCTACGCGATAACCACGAAACAGCACGGGATCTCCCGCCGTGAGCTGCCCAGCTTTGTTGCTGTCAAGAATGACACGGATCCCTTTGGCATCTGGTGGGGCCAACGGTGGAGAATCAAGCAAATCATATTTTGTTTGCTTGCTGCCTGCAGCCCCCGGTTGCAACTCGATATACACCCCGGAAAGCAACGTACCAAGGCCACTAATGCCTTCACGACCAATTTGTGGTTTCACTACCCAAAAGACCGTATCTTTGTGCAGCAGTTTTTCCATACCGGCGTTGAGACGCGCTTTGATTTCAACATGCGTTAAATCATCAGCCAGCGTGGCACTTTCGACCACACCGACGTCCACGCTACGACTTTTAATGGTAGTCTTGCCGCCTTCTATTCCTTCCGCATTAGCAGTGATCAGGGTAACTTCCGGCCCTTGATGACTGTAATGATAAAAAAGTACCCAAGCCCCGATCAGTGCCGTAACGATGGGAAATATCCACACAGGGGACCAGTTCTTCACTTTCTGGATTTTGGCTTCCCCACTATTAGATTCCATACTGTCAGGACTCCTCATGCTCTGGTTCAGGTTGACGATCCCACGACAAACGTGGATCAAACGTCATCGCAGAAAACATTGTCATAATGACGACTAATGCAAACATTAATGCACCCATTGCCGGATAAATACTCATTAAGCCTCCCATACGCACCAGCGCCGAGAGCACCGCTATCACGAAAACGTCAATCATTGACCAGCGGCCTACAAACTCAACAACTTCGTAAATCAAATGCATTCTTTCACTATCACGCTTGCCGTGCCCTTTCGCATCCCAGCACAGCCAGGCTATAGCGATCATCTTTAAAGTTGGCACCATGATACTGGCTAAAAAAATGACGGCGGCAACCGGATAAGAGCCTTCGCTCCATAATAAGATGACCCCGGCGAGAATGGTCGACGGCATCTTAGAGCCTAAAAAATCGGTCACCATAATGGGTAAGATGTTCGCCGGGAGATATAACATGACCGACGTAAAAAGCAGTGCCAACGTCCATTGCAGGCTGTTTTTGCGTCGAACATATCCTTTGGTGCCACAGCGCGGACACACCGGATCATCGGCAGGAAGAATTGCCGTACAGCATGAGCAAGAGCGCAGCCCCTGGCGTATTCCCGTTATGCCCGGTTTCAGCGTCTGGTGAAGCTCTGGCATCGGGGCAATATCATCCCATAACCAGCGGCGATCAACGCACTGAAAGGCGCGTAATTGCAGCACACAAAATAAACACCAGGGAATGAAACTACTGCCCACGCCAATGCTGCCGTAAGCCATCAGTTTGACAAAACTGACCAACACACCGGCAAGGAAAATCTCCGCCATTCCCCAGGTTTTGAGCTGAAAAAGTACCCGCCCCAGTTGTTCTTTTAAACGAACTGGTATTTCCGCGCGATTAACCAACAGTAAAATAGTGATCAGGCAAAACGCGGGGACCAGTTGCACAAACAACAGGAAAAAAGTACCGAGGCTGGCATAGTCCTCGGAAAACAGTACGCCCGGGATTTCCAGCAACGTAATCTCACTGGTTACCCCCGCAACGTTCATATTGACAAAAGGGAACAGGTTGGACAGCAGCAGCATGAACAGTGCAGCCAACGCATAAGCGGTAGGACGCTGTCGAGGGGCATCCCACGCAACGGTTAACGTTGTGCCACACCGAGGACATGCCGCCTTCTGACCATGCTCAAGGTGGGGTAAAACCACCAGCATGTCACACTGCGAGCACAGGATGTGCTTCGCGGCATGATGATGTTCGCACATTGGTACTCCTTAATGATGCGCTATTCTACAGAATGCTGACATAGCACTCGCTTTTAATGCCGGATGCTGAACTACCGCATTATCCGCTCAGGGAGCTCGTGGAAACGCAATAAATTGACGTTTCCACCCAGGCCAGATAAGCGTAGCGCATCAGGCAATTTGGCCATTATCAGCAGTCTCTCTTTTCACTTAACTGATTAGCGATCAGCCACCATTTTTTAACGCTTCAAGATACTCCCAACGTTCAAAAGCCTGCTCCAGTTCCTGTTCAGCGGCAGTCAGATCAGCGAGCACTTTTTGCGTATGCTCATGTGGCTGGCTGAAGAAAGAGGCATCTGCCACCTGCGCCTGTAAGGCTTCCAGTTTTGCTTCCAAATCTTCAAGCAGTTGCGGTAGCTGTTCTAATTCGCGCTGCAATTTATAGCTTAGTTTGCTACTGCTGCGTTTTACAGTTTCTGCTTTCGGCGCAGCTACTTCTTCGTTTTTTTTCACCGCAGGCTGTTTTAACGCCACATACTGTTCTTGCTGTCCGCGCGCGTCGTGATAACCGCCGACATAACGGCCAATTTTGCCGCCACCTTCGAAGATCCAGCACTCTGTTACGGTGTTATCAACAAACTGACGATCGTGACTAACCAGCAATACTGTACCCTGGTAGCTGTCGATCAGCTCTTCAAGCAGTTCCAGCGTTTCAACATCGAGATCGTTGGTCGGTTCGTCGAGGATCAGTAAGTTACTGGGTTTCAGGAACAGACGCGCCAAAAGCAGACGGTTACGTTCCCCGCCAGAAAGCGCGCGCACCGGCGTCATCGCCCGTTTCGGATGGAACAGGAAGTCCTGTAAATAGCCCAGTACATGGCGCGGTTTACCGTTAACCATCACCTCTTGCTTACCTTCAGCAAGGTTATCCATCACCGTTTTGTCGGGATCGAGTTCCGCGCGGTGCTGGTCAAAATAGGCGACTTCCAGTTTAGTGCCGACGTGAATGCGTCCGCTGTCCGGCTGAAGTTGACCAAGCATTAGTTTCAGCAGCGTGGTTTTGCCGCACCCATTCGGACCAATCAGGGCAATTTTGTCGCCACGTAGAACCTGGGCAGAAAAATCTTTCACCAGTTGTTTGCCGTCAACCTGGTAGCAAACGTCTTCCATTTCGAAAACGATCTTACCGGAGCGACTGGCCTCTTCTACCTGCATCTTTGCAGTACCCATCACTTCGCGACGTTCGCCACGCTCGCGACGCATTGCTTTCAGCGCACGCACGCGGCCTTCATTACGGGTACGGCGTGCTTTGATCCCCTGGCGGATCCACACTTCTTCCTGTGCCAGTTTACGATCGAACTCGGCATTTTGTAGTTCTTCCACGCGCAGGGCTTCTTCTTTTTCCAACAAATACTGGTCGTAATTACCCGGATAGGTGACCAATTTGCCGCGATCGAGATCGACAATACGCGTCGCCATATTACGAATAAACGAACGGTCGTGGGAGATGAAAATAATCGTACCGCTGAACGTTTTCAGGAAACCTTCCAGCCAGTCGATGGTTTCAATATCCAGGTGGTTTGTCGGTTCGTCGAGCAGCAGCACGCGCGGATTGCTCACCAACGCGCGTCCTAATGCCGCTTTACGCAACCAGCCGCCGGAAAGCGACGACAGCGCAACGTTAGGATCTAATCCCAGCTGTGCCAGCACTTCGTTGATGCGGTTTTCCAGTTGCCACAGGTTGTGGTGATCCAACTGTTCCTGAACCTTCGCCAGTTCGTTAAGATTCTTCTCGCTCGGGTCGTTCATCACCAGGCGCGAAATATCGTGATAGCGTTTCAGGTATTCCGCTTGTTCTTCAATGCCTTCGGCAACGAAATCATAAACGCTACCCTCAACGTTACGCGGCGGATCCTGCTGCAAACGCGCAACGATCAGATCCTGCTCGTAAATAATGCGACCGTCATCCAGCCCCTGTTCACGGTTGAGGATTTTCATTAACGTCGATTTGCCCGCGCCGTTACGGCCCACCAGACAAACACGTTCGTTATCTTCGATATGCAGTTCTGCGTTATCGAGAAGCGGCGCGTCGCTGAACGACAGCCATGCGCCATGCATACTGATTAATGACATTACTATTCCTTTCAGGCTGCGGTAATCAGCCAGCAGTTGTGGATCTGGCGGTTACGGGCGAAATCCTGGGAGAGCGTTTTTTGCGTAATTTCTTGTGCTTTCAGTCCTAGTTTTGCCAGTCCGTCAAGATCCATACGGAAACCACGTTTGTTGTTCGAGAACATGATCGTCCCACCTGCACGCAGCAGACGTTTCAAATCTTTCATCAGCGCCAGATGATCGCGCTGAACATCAAACGCATCTTCCATTCGTTTCGAGTTAGAGAAGGTTGGTGGATCGATAAATATCAGATCGAACTGTTCATTTGCTTCACGTAACCACGCCAGGCAGTCGGCCTGAATCAGGCGATGCGCACGACCGGTTAAGCCGTTAAGGCGCAGGTTACGTTCTGCCCACTCCAGATAGGTACGCGACATATCCACCGTAGTGGTGCTGCGCGCGCCGCCTAATCCCGCGTGCACAGTGGCGCTACCGGTATAGGAGAACAGGTTGAGGAAATCTTTGCCTTTGCTCATCTGACCGAGCATACGACGGGCGATACGGTGATCCAGGAACAAACCAGTATCAAGATAATCCGTCAGGTTCACCCACAGGTGAGCGTTATATTCGGTAACTTCAAGAAACTCGCCCTTCTCGCCCAGTTTCTGGTACTGATTTTTGCCCTTCTGGCGTTCACGGGTTTTCAGCACCAGTTTGTTTGGCGCAATCCCGAGTACCGAAATGGTCGCCGCGATAATATCGAACAGACGTTGACGCGCTTTGTGCGCATCAATGGTTTTCGGCGGCGCATACTCCTGCACCACCACCCAGTCGGCATAACGGTCAACGGCAACGTTGTATTCCGGTAGATCGGCGTCGTACAGGCGGTAGCATTCAATGCCTTCCTGACGCGCCCACTTCTCGAATTTTTTGAGGTTCTTACGCAGACGGTTGGCGTAGTCTTCTGCCACCATTGCCGGTTTGCTGTCTGGAGTGCTTTCGGCAACGTGGTAATTTTTCTGCACGCAGTCTAATGGACCGTTTTTCGCTTTGTACTGTTTGTCTGCACGCAGCTGCAGGCAACTTAACAGATCCGGCGAGGCACTGAATAAAGAGAGATTCCAGCCGCCGAACTGGTTTTTCATGATTCGGCCCAGCAGGCTATGCAGCGCAATCAGCGCCGGTTCGCTGTCCAGACGTTCACCGTATGGCGGGTTGCTCAACACTGTACCGTATGGCCCTTTCGGCAGCGGATTGGTCAATTGCGCGACATCTTTCACTTCAAAAGTGATCAGTTCGCCAATCCCCGCAAGACGGGCGTTGGTGCGCGCACGTTGAATCACCCGCGCATCGCTGTCGGAACCGTAGAAATGAGAGTTGTACTCAGCCAGACCTTTACGGGCGCGGGTTTGCGCTTCCGCTTTTACTTCTTGCCAGATAGCTTCATCATGTTGCGCCCAGCCGCTAAAGCCCCAACGCCCGCGGTGCAAGCCCGGTGCGCGGTCGGTCGCCAGCATCGCCGCTTCAATCAGCAACGTACCAGAACCACACATTGGATCGAGCAGCGGTGTTCCTGGCTGCCAACCGGAACGCATCACAATTGCCGCCGCCAGAGTTTCTTTGATCGGCGCAATACCAGCACGATCGCGATAGCCGCGCAGATGCAAACCATCACCACTTAAATCGAGAGCGATGCTGGCGGTTTCTTTATTTAGCCACACGTTCACGCGGATATCCGGCGCATCGCGATCGACATTCGGACGCGGCAAATTCTTACGGGTGAAAGCATCAACGATCGCATCTTTGACTTTCATCGCGCCGTACTGGCTGTTGCGGATAGTGTCATTCAGACCGCTGAAGTGGACAGCAAAGGTCGCGCCAGGATTAAACATCTCTGTCCAGTTGATCGCCTGAACGCCGAGATAAAGGTCTAAGTCGCTGTAAACCTTGCACTCGCCCAGCGGCAACATAATACGTGAGGCCAGGCGACTCCACATCAGGCTCTGGTAAACAAGCCGCGTGTCGCCCTTGAAATGGACCCCACCCTGAACCACCTGGCATTCAACGGCCCCCAGGTTTTCGAGTTCAGTTTTTAACAGCTCTTCCAGCCCACGGGCCGTACTGGCAAACAGAGAATTCATATCGTCACTTTTACTCTAAGGCCTACCGCAGTAGGCGTAATTGTTGCAGTCAGTTTGGACATGGACAGCATGGAGAAACCGGAACGTACACCAGTACGTGAGGATTTCGAGCACTGCCCAGGGCTAAACTGACAAATAAAATAGCCTAACGGGATAGGCACTAAGAAAATTGTTGCGCATTATAGCTAATAAGCGCGTCATGTCATAAAGTTGAGGGCTTATTTTCATTTGAGGACCGCACCGTGACGACATTAACCCGGCTTTTTATTCATCCTGTTAAATCGATGCGCGGCATCGGTCTGACACATGCTCTGGCTGATGTCAGCGGTCTGGCCTTCGATCGCACCTTTATGGTCACAGAACCTGACGGTAGGTTTATTACTGCCCGCCAGTTTCCGCAGATGGTGCGATTTACCCCTTCGCCCGTGCATGACGGCTTACATCTCACCGCGCCAGATGGCAGCAGCGCATACATCCGTTTTGCTGATTTCGCTATGCAGGACGCGCCAACCGAAGTGTGGGGTAACCATTTTACTGCACGCATTGCGCCAGATGAGATCAACAAATGGTTAAGCGGCTTTTTCTCCCGTGAAGTGCAATTGCGCTGGGTAGGACCGCAGATGACACGGCGCGTAAAACGCCATAACACTGTACCCTTGTCGTTTGCTGATGGCTATCCGTATCTGCTCGCTAATGAAGCCTCACTGCGTGATGTGCAGCAACGCTGCCCGGCAAGTGTAAAAATGGAGCAATTTCGCCCCAATCTGGTGGTTTCCGGCGCGGCAGCCTGGGAAGAAGATACCTGGAAAGTGATTCGCATTGGCGATGTGGTGTTTGACGTGGTAAAGCCCTGCAGCCGCTGCATTTTCACCACTGTCAGCCCGGAAAAAGGACAAAAGCATCCGGCAGGCGAACCGTTAAAAACGCTGCAATCCTTCCGTACTGCCCAGGATAATGGCGATGTCGATTTTGGTCAGAATTTAATTGCCCGCAATAGTGGCGTTGTTCGTGTTGGTGATGCAGTGGAAATTCTTGCTACTGCACCGGCGAAAATCTACGGCGCGGCAGCCGCAGACGATACTCTCCCGACAAAGCAGCAAATGGATGCGAATGTAGATATCGACTGGCAAGGACTGGCATTTCGCGGTAATAATCAACAGGTATTGTTAGAACAATTAGAAAATCAAGGGATTCGGATCCCCTATTCTTGTCGCGCGGGCATATGTGGAAGTTGTCGAGTTCAGCTTCTGGAAGGCGAAGTCACCCCGCTGAAAAAATCAGCTATGAGCGACGACGGGACAATTCTTTGCTGTAGTTGTGTACCGAAGACTGCATTGAAACTGAAAGGTTAAACGGCCTGTTCAAGGCTGAAGCTGTCATAACTCATATGAGGTTTCAGCCTGTCATTCATAATTTTGATGGCGTCACCCAGTTGCATGGCGCGACCAGCGATGACAACACAAGGCTGCGCAAGGAGGCACAGCGCGGCATTTTCACCAGATTCAACAACCAGAAGGCTGACTTGTTCATTGGTATCGCTTAACCAGACACAGGCTGCATCACCCGGCACTGGCGACCACATTTCACCATGAGAAACAAAATGCCAGCTTTTCGGCATTTGCGGTTTGAGATAACGAACTGCCACCAGCGCATTAAGCACCAGTTCAGCTTTTTGTTCTTTTGATAAGTTAAGGTCGCGGCATTTTTCTTCAAACGAGAAATAGAGCGCGGCGTCATCAACGCAGAATCCCGCAGGAGAAAAGGCGTCTGGTGTCAACATCTTGCGCGCAAAACGTGAGCGAAATAGCATGCCATTGGCTAAATCAAGCATCATTCGATCATGCTCTTCATCATAATACCAACGCCAATTATCGTCTGGTTTAATTCGCATATGCT
Source organism: Escherichia sp. E10V5 (assembly GCF_004212315.1). Classification (NCBI taxonomy): domain Bacteria; kingdom Pseudomonadati; phylum Pseudomonadota; class Gammaproteobacteria; order Enterobacterales; family Enterobacteriaceae; genus Escherichia; species Escherichia sp. E10V5. Next base: position 71,353 of record NZ_RHJM01000025.1, on the reverse strand, counting down.
TCTCCTCTACCCTATAAATCCACTGCAACATATTCCATTGTTGCTTCGCTTAATAACCTCAACAAGAAAAGTACAAAATGTCTAAATAAGTAACAGCAATGAATATAAAACAACCAGGGCTGAAAATAAAGCCCTGATTATCTTATAAAGAGAAAATGAAAGAAATAATTAGATATGGTTAACGATTTCTTTAATCAGCGGCGGGCCTTTAAAAATAAAACCGGAATAAATTTGCACCAAAGAAGCCCCCGCAGCTATCTTCTCGCGAGCAGCGATTACCGAGTCAATACCACCAACACCAATAATCGGTAAGCGGCCGTTTAATTCCTGCGACAAGCGACGAATAATTTCCGTACTTTTTAATTGTAAGGGACGACCACTTAAGCCACCGGTTTGATCACAATTTTTCATTCCCTGAACTAAAGAACGATCGAGGGTCGTATTAGTTGCAATGACGCCATCAATATTATGGCGAACTAAACTATCGGCGACCTGGATCAACTCTTCTTCAGAAAGATCCGGCGCGATCTTCACTGCTATTGGTACATATTTGTGGTGGTGCGCTTGCAGATCATTTTGTTTATTTTTAATTGCCGTTAATAAATCATCCAGCGCTTCGCCATATTGCAGAGTGCGTAATCCTGGGGTATTTGGTGATGAAATATTGATGGCAATATATCCTGCATAGGCGTAGATTTTTTCCATACAAATCAGATAGTCATCTTTGCCTTGCTCAACCGGAGTATCTTTATTTTTGCCGATATTGATTCCCAGAACACCGTCGTAATGGGCTTTTTTAACGTTCTCTACGAGGTTATCAACGCCGAGGTTATTAAAACCCATACGGTTTATTAAACCTTCAGCATCTACCAGGCGAAAAAGACGAGGTTTATCGTTTCCTGGTTGTGGACGCGGGGTGACAGTACCGATCTCGATCGATCCAAATCCCATTGCACCAAGGGCATCAATACACTCCCCGTCTTTATCAAGACCGGCTGCCAGACCAAGCGGGTTTTTAAAGGTCAGTCCCATACAGTTAACCGGCTTCGCTGGAACATTTTGCCGAACAAGCGCTTCAAACGGTGTTCCGGTGATGCGGCGTAATTGCTGAAAAGTAAACTCGTGTGCGCGCTCTGGATCGAGCTGGAAAAGGGCTTTACGAACGAAGGGGTAGTACATGAACTCTCCTGGATTCCCGGTGTGCAAACCGGGGGCGTATTATGTGCGAGTTCGCAGCAAAAGGGAATTGACCTGCGGCAATAAATAGCAAACGTTTTCTTGTTGCGCCTTTTTTATGCTTTTTTTGGCTTTCCTTCTTCAGATAAATCATTTCGACTCACGAACGCCCTCTGTCAGACTGACCGAATTGTTATCAATGTTAACAAAACAAGAACAATTGGTTATAAGGAGAGAGTATGCGTGTCATCACCCTGGCGGGTAGTCCTCGCTTTCCTTCTCGCTCCAGTTCCTTACTGGAATATGCGCGGGAAAAACTGAATGGCCTGGATGTTGAGGTTTATCACTGGAATCTGCAAAACTTCGCCCCGGAAGATCTGCTCTATGCCCGTTTCGATAGTCCGGCACTCAAGACCTTCACCGAACAGCTGCAACAGGCCGATGGGCTGATCGTCGCCACGCCTGTGTATAAAGCCGCCTATTCCGGTGCGCTGAAAACCCTGCTCGACCTGCTGCCAGAACGCGCTTTGCAAGGCAAAGTAGTGCTACCGCTGGCGACGGGCGGCACCGTGGCCCATCTACTGGCGGTCGATTATGCCCTTAAACCAGTTTTAAGTGCGCTGAAAGCCCAGGAGATCCTGCACGGCGTGTTTGCCGATGACTCGCAGGTGATTGATTATCAGCACAAGCCGCTATTCACGCCAAATCTGCAAACCCGTCTTGATACCGCCCTGGAAACTTTCTGGCAGGCACTTCACCGCCGCGATGTTCATGTTCCTGACCTTCATTCTCTGCGAGGTAATGCCCATGCGTAACATCATTAAACTGGCGCTGGCGGGATTACTTAGCGTCTCTACACTCGCTGTTGCCGCAGAGTCTTCGCCAGAGGCGTTAAGGATTGGCTATCAGAAAAGCAATATCAGTTCGGTACTGGCGAAAAATTACCAAATGCTGGAAAAACGCTATCCGCAAACCAAAATCTCCTGGGTGGAGTTCCCCGCGGGTCCGCAAATGTTGGAAGCGTTAAACGTTGGCAGTATTGATCTCGGCAGTACCGGGGATATTCCACCAATCTTTGCTCAGGCCGCCGGGGCTGATTTGGTGTACGTGGGCGTCGAGCCGCCGAAGCCAAAAGCCGAAGTGATTCTGGTGCCAGAAAACAGCCCGATCAAAACCGTAGCCGATCTTAAAGGTCACAAAGTTGCCTTTCAGAAAGGTTCCAGTTCGCACAACCTTTTACTGCGCGCCCTGCAACAGGCCGGGCTTAAATTCACCGATATCCAGCCCACTTACCTGACGCCAGCTGATGCCCGCGCCGCGTTCCAGCAAGGTAACGTCGACGCCTGGGCTATCTGGGATCCCTACTACTCTGCCGCGTTATTACAGGGCGGCGTGCGGGTGTTGAAAGACGGCACCAGTCTCAATCAAACCGGATCGTTTTATCTGGCAGCTCGTCCATATGCGGAGAAGAACGGAGCCTTTATTCAGGGCGTACTGGAAACCTTCACCGAGGCCGATGCGTTAACCCGCAGCCAACGCGAACAGAGTATCGCCCTGTTGGCAAAAACAATGGGCTTACCTACGCCAGTGATTGCCTCGTATCTGGATCATCGTCCCCCTACCACCATCAAACCGGTTAACGCCGAGGTTGCCGCCTTACAGCAGCAAACAGCAGATCTGTTTTATGAAAACCGTCTGGTGCCGAAAAAAGTCGATATTCGCCAGCGCATCTGGCAGCCCACGCAACTGGAAGGAAAACAATTATGAGTCTGAATATGTTCTGGTTTTTACCGACCCACGGTGACGGACATTACCTGGGAACGGAAGAAGGTTCACGCCCGATTGCTCACGGTTATCTGCAACAAATTGCGCAAGCGGCGGATCGTCTGGGCTATACCGGTGTGCTAATTCCAACGGGGCGATCGTGTGAAGATGCGTGGCTGGTTGCGGCGTCGATGATCCCGGTGACGCAGCGGCTGAAGTTTCTTGTCGCCCTGCGCCCCAGCGTAACCTCACCTACCGTTGCCGCCCGCCAGGCCGCCACGCTTGACCGTCTCTCTAATGGGCGTGCATTGTTTAACCTGGTCACAGGCAGCGATCCACAAGAGCTGGCAGGCGACGGCGTGTTCCTTAATCATAGCGAGCGTTACGAAGCCTCGGCGGAATTTACCCAGGTCTGGCGACGTTTATTGCTGGGCGAAACCGTCGATTTCAACGGAAAACATATTCATGTGCGGGGAGCCAAACTGCTCTTCCCGCCGATTCAACAGCCATATCCTCCGCTTTACTTTGGCGGATCGTCAGACGTCGCCCAGGAGCTGGCGGCAGAACAAGTTGATCTCTACCTCACCTGGGGCGAACCACCAGAACTGGTTAAAGAGAAAATCGAACAAGTGCGGGCGAAAGCTGCCGCGCATGGACGAAAAATTCGTTTCGGTATTCGTCTGCACGTTATTGTTCGCGAAACTAACGACGAAGCGTGGCAGGCCGCCAAGCGGTTAATCTCGCATCTTGATGATGAAACTATCACCAAAGCACAGGCCGCATTCGCTCGGACGGATTCCGTAGGACAACAGCGAATGGCGGCGCTACATAACGGCAAGCGCGACAATCTGGAGATCAGCCCCAATTTATGGGCGGGCGTTGGCTTAGTCCGCGGCGGTGCCGGGACGGCGCTGGTGGGCGATGGTCCTACGGTCGCCGCGCGAATCAACGAATACGCCGCGCTTGGCATCGACAGTTTTGTGCTTTCGGGCTATCCACATCTGGAAGAAGCGTATCGGGTTGGCGAGTTGCTGTTCCCGCTTCTGGATGTCGCCATCCCGGAAATTCCCCAGCCACAACCGCTGAATCCGCAAGGCGAAGCGGTGGCGAATGATTTTATCCCCCGTAAAGTCGCGCAAAGCTAAGGAACACGATGATGGCAACGCCAGTGAAGAAGTGGTTATTGCGCGTTGCCCCCTGGTTTTTACCGGTGGGCATCGTGGCGGTGTGGCAACTGGCCTCCTCAGTTGGCTGGTTGTCGACGCGTATTTTGCCCTCACCGGAAGAGGTGGTGATGGCGTTCTGGACGCTCTCCGCCAGCGGCGAATTGTGGCAGCATCTGGCGATCAGCTCCTGGCGGGCGCTGATTGGCTTTTCAATTGGCGGATCGCTGGGGTTGATTCTGGGGCTGATTAGCGGACTATCTCGCTGGGGAGAACGGCTGCTGGATACCTCAATTCAGATGTTGCGCAACGTGCCGCATCTGGCACTGATCCCGCTGGTGATTTTGTGGTTTGGCATTGATGAATCCGCGAAAATCTTTCTGGTGGCGCTCGGCACGCTTTTCCCCATTTATATCAATACCTGGCACGGCATCCGTAATATCGATCGCGGGCTGGTGGAAATGGCGCGTAGCTATGGCTTATCCGGATTACCGCTGTTTATCCATGTGCTCCTGCCTGGCGCCCTACCCTCAATTATGGTCGGCGTGCGCTTCGCGTTAGGTCTGATGTGGCTAACGCTGATTGTTGCTGAAACCATTTCTGCTAATTCTGGCATTGGTTATCTGGCGATGAATGCGCGGGAGTTTCTGCAAACGGACGTGGTGGTAGTCGCCATTATTCTCTACGCCCTGCTCGGCAAACTTGCTGACGTCAGCGCGCAACTTTTAGAGCGCCTCTGGTTGCGCTGGAATCCGGCTTATTATCTGAAGGAGGCCACTGTATGAATACTGCTCGTCTGAACCAGGGTACGCCGCTACTGCTCAATGAGGTAAGCAAACATTACGCGGAAAATATCGTCCTGAACCAACTGGATTTGCATATTCCGGCAGGCCAGTTTGTGGCGGTAGTGGGCCGCAGCGGTGGTGGCAAAAGTACCCTGCTGCGACTGCTGGCCGGGCTGGAAACGCCAACCGCAGGCGATGTGCTGGCAGGCACAACACCGCTGGCTGAGATTCAGGATGATACGCGAATGATGTTTCAGGATGCGCGTCTGCTGCCATGGAAATCGGTGATTGATAACGTTGGGTTAGGCCTTAAAGGCCAGTGGCGCGATGCCGCGCGTCAGGCGCTGGCTGCGGTAGGTCTGGAGAATCGCGCCGGGGAATGGCCGGCCGCACTTTCTGGCGGGCAGAAACAGCGTGTGGCGCTGGCGCGAGCGTTGATCCATCGACCGGGTTTATTGTTGCTTGATGAACCACTCGGTGCGCTGGACGCTTTAACGCGACTGGAGATGCAGGATTTGATTGTGTCACTCTGGCAGGATCATGGCTTTACTGTTTTGCTGGTGACGCATGATGTGAGCGAAGCGGTAGCGATGGCTGACCGGGTGCTGTTAATTGAAGAAGGAAAAATTGGTCTGGATTTGACGGTGGATATCCCCCGTCCGCGCCGGTTAGGATCAGTACGATTAGCGGAGCTGGAAGCGGAAGTGTTGCAGCGGGTGATGCATCGTGGGCATTCTGAACAACCGATTCGGCGTCATGGTTAATATGCCGGATGCGGCGCACAAAACCAGCAGCTTCAACGGGCTTGTAGGCCTGATAAGACGCGTCAAGCGTCGCATCAGGCATGTTTGTATCAAGCCAGAGCTTTAGTTATTTTCTCGTACAGATCGCCAGAGAGATTTTCCAGCCCTTTCAACTGTTCCAGCGCCGCGCGCATTTTCTCCTGACGTTTGGCATCGTAACGTTTCAGGCGAATCAACGGCTCAATCAGACGTGAAGCCACCTGCGGGTTACGGCTGTTGAGGTCGGTAAGCATTTCCACCAGGAACTGGTAACCGCTGCCATCTTCGGCATGGAACGCTGCCGGGTTGCTGCCCGCAAACGCGCCAATCAACGAACGAATACGGTTCGGGTTGCTCATGGTAAATGAGCGATGCTGCAACAGACCACGCACCGTCTCCAGCACATTCGCCGCCGGGCTGGTGGCTTGCAGGATAAACCATTTATCCATCACCAGACCGTCCTGATGCCACTTATCGTCGTATTCCTGCATCAACTTGTCACGGCATGGCAACTGCGCAGCAACCGCCGCGGAAAGCGCTGCCAGCGCATCGGTCATATTGTTCGCTTCGTGGAACTGCTTGCTCACCAGCACATCAGCCAGATGCGTTTCACCAAAAGCGAGGAAGCGCAGGCAGGCATTACGCAGCGTCCGTTTCGCAATATCTTCATGCTCAACGCGATACTCGCTCTGGTAATTCGCGTTATAGATTGCCAGCAGCTCATCCGCCAGTTCAGTAGCCAGAGTACGGGTGAGTGCTTCGCGCACTTCGGCAATAGCAATCGGATCAATGATATCGAACAGTTCCGCCATTTCATTGACGGAAGGCAGTGTCAGAATTTCTGCCGCCAGTGCCGGGTCAATCTTCTCATCGAGCAGTACCGCGCGGAAAGCATCGGCAACGTGTGCTGGTAAAGACAATGGTTGACCTTGCTGATGACGGGCGACGTTCAGCTTGATGTAGGTTGCCAGCAAACTTTGCGCCGCATCCCAGCGGGAGAAATCATTACGCGCATGACGCATCAGGAAGGTCAGTTGCTGATCGCTCCACTTATATTCCAGTTTCACTGGCGCAGAGAATTCGCACAGCAGCGCAGGCACCGGCTGGAAGTAGACATTATCAAAGACAAAGGTCTGTTCCGCCTGAGTAACGTTCAGCACGGAATTCACCGGATGACCGCCTTTCTGCAACGGGATCACCTTGCCTTCGTTGTCATACAGTTCGATGGCAAACGGAATATGCAGCGGCTGTTTTTCTGCCTGATCCGGCGTAGCAGGCGTGCGCTGGCTGATGGTCAGGGTGTACTGCTCGGTTTCCGGATTGTAGTCGTCTTTGACGGTCACAACCGGCGTGCCGGACTGACTGTACCAACGGCGGAAATGGGAGAGATCGACATTCGACGCGTCTTCCATCGCCTGAACGAAATCGTCGCAGGTCGCTGCACTGCCATCATGACGCTCGAAATAGAGCTGCATCCCTTTCTGGAAGTTTTCTTCGCCCAGCAGGGTGTGGATCATACGGATCACTTCCGCGCCCTTCTCGTAAACGGTCAGGGTGTAGAAGTTGTTCATTTCAATGACCATGTCCGGGCGGATCGGGTGCGCCATCGGGCTGGCGTCTTCCGCAAACTGCAATCCGCGCATGGTGCGCACATTATTGATGCGGTTAACTGCGCGGGAACCAAGATCAGAACTGAACTCCTGATCGCGGAACACCGTTAAACCTTCTTTCAGACTAAGCTGGAACCAGTCGCGGCAGGTCACACGGTTACCGGTCCAGTTATGGAAATATTCATGACCGATAACGCGTTCAATATCAAGGTAATCTTTGTCGGTGGCGGTGTCGGTACGCGCCAGCACATATTTGGAGTTAAAGACGTTAAGACCTTTATTCTCCATCGCGCCCATGTTGAAGAAATCCACCGCAACGATCATATAGATGTCGAGGTCGTATTCCAGACCGAAGCGTTCTTCATCCCACTTCATGGAATTTTTCAGGGAAGTCATCGCCCACGGTGCGCGGTCGAGGTTGCCACGATCGACATACAGCTCCAGCGCCACTTCGCGACCAGAACGCGTGGTGAAGGTGTCGCGCAGCACGTCGAAGTCGCCTGCCACCAGCGCAAACAGGTAGCACGGTTTCGGGAACGGGTCCTGCCACTGTACCCAGTGACGTCCGTTTTCCAGTTCGCCTTGCGCAACGCGGTTACCGTTGGAAAGCAGGAATGGATATTTGGTTTTATCGGCAATAATTTTGGTGGTAAAACGCGCCAGCACGTCCGGGCGGTCGAGATAATACGTAATATGGCGGAAACCTTCGGCTTCACACTGAGTGCAAAGCGCATCGCCTGACTGATAAAGCCCTTCCAACGCGGTATTCGCTGCCGGACTAATTTCATTAACAATCTTGAGCGTAAAACGCTCCGGCAAATTACTGATGACCAGCGCGCCCTCTTCTTCTTTCCAGGCGTTCCACGGCTCATCATTAATATGAATAGAAACCAGTTTAAGATCTTCGCCATCAAGACGAAGCGGTGCATCTGATGCACCATGACGGACAGCCTGGCTGACTGCGGTAACTACCGTCTTTTGCGCGTCCAGGTCAAAGGTCAAGTCAATATCAGTAATCTGGTAATCCGGCGCACGATAATCGTGACGGTATTTGGCTTGTGGCTGTTGAGTCATAAATAACCTTTAGCATCTTTTATAGAGTCTGGTGTTCAGTCTATTCCTGTTGCGTAAATCTCGCTACGCAGAATCTTCATCTTTTCAGGTACAAACGCTTTTATTGCTACATTTGTATAACATACACAGCGCAACGCTATCGACCATAAAGGTGGCATATGGTGTGATCGGGGTTCAATAAATTGCGAAACAAGGTATACTCCAGCAGTTTCCTAAGATGTTTATTGTACTAAACGCTCCCGTAAGAGGACGCTACTGCGCACCTATGACACAATTCGCTTCTCCTGTTCTGCACTCGTTGCTGGATACAGATGCTTATAAGTTGCATATGCAGCAAGCCGTGTTTCATCACTACTATGATGTGCATGTCGCGGCGGAATTTCGTTGCCGTGGTGACGATCTGCTGGGTATTTATGCCGATGCTATTCGTGAACAGGTTCAGGCGATGGAAAACTTGTGCCTGCGGGATGATGAATATCAGTGGCTCTCTGCCCTGCCTTTCTTTAAAGCCGACTATCTCGACTGGCTGCGTGAATTCCGCTTTAATCCGGAACAGGTCACTGTTAGCAACGATAACGGTAAGCTGGATATTCGTTTAAGCGGTCCGTGGCGTGAAGTCATCCTATGGGAAGTTCCTTTGCTGGCGGTCATTAGTGAACTGGTACATCGCTATCGCTCACCGCAGGCCGACGTTGCGCAAGCCCTCGACACTCTGGAAAGCAAATTAGTCAACTTCTCGGCGTTAACCGCCGACCTTGATATGTCGCGCTTCCATCTGATGGATTTCGGCACTCGCCGCCGTTTTTCTCGCGAAGTACAAGAAACCATCGTTAAACGTCTGCAACAGGAAAAGTGGTTCGTTGGCACCAGTAATTACGATCTGGCGCGTCGCCTTTCCCTTACGCCGATGGGAACCCAGGCACACGAATGGTTCCAGGCACATCAGCAAATCAGCCCGGACCTTGCCAACAGCCAGCGAGCTGCACTTGCTGCCTGGCTGGAAGAGTATCCCGATCAACTGGGGATTGCGTTAACCGACTGTATTACGATGGATGCATTCTTACGTGATTTCGGCGTGGAGTTTGCCAGCCGCTATCAGGGCTTGCGCCATGACTCTGGCGACCCGGTAGAATGGGGCGAAAAAGCGATTGCACATTATGAGAAACTGGGGATTGACCCGCAAAGCAAAATACTGGTTTTCTCCGACAATCTGGATTTACCTAAAGCGGTTGAGCTTTATCGCCACTTCTCTTCTCGCGTGCAATTAAGTTTTGGCATTGGTACACGCCTGACTTGTGATATTCCTCAGGTAAAACCCTTGAATATCGTGATTAAACTGGTGGAGTGTAACGGTAAACCGGTGGCGAAACTTTCTGACAGCCCTGGCAAAACTATCTGCCATGACAAAGCGTTTGTCCGCGCGCTGCGTAAAGCATTCGACCTTCCGCACATTAAAAAAGCCAGTTAATATCATCAGGGAGCCATAACGGCTCCCTTTTTTGCCTTTTATTCCGAAATCTTTTGCCCCATCTGCGAATTCTGCTTGTCTGATTGCAGATGCCAGGTAACATAGGTATCCCCCCATTGACGGGTGGACAAGTGTTTATTTTTTCCGACTATTAACAGAGAGAATATTATGAGCGTTGTGCCTGTAGCCGACGTACTCCAGGGCCGCATAGCCGTTGACAGCGAAGTCACCGTGCGCGGATGGGTACGTACCCGCCGAGATTCAAAAGCTGGCATCTCCTTCCTCGCCGTTTATGACGGTTCCTGCTTTGATCCTGTACAGGCTGTCATCAATAATTCTCTGCCCAATTACAATGAAGACGTACTGCGTCTGACCACCGGTTGCTCGGTCATTGTGACGGGTAAAGTCGTGGCATCGCCGGGCCAGGGGCAACAATTTGAAATTCAGGCCAGCAACGTTGAAGTTGCCGGTTGGGTTGAAGATCCAGACACTTACCCGATGGCCGCAAAACGCCACAGCATCGAATATCTGCGTGAAGTCGCTCACCTGCGTCCGCGTACCAACCTGATTGGCGCTGTAGCACGCGTTCGCCACACGCTGGCACAGGCACTGCATCGCTTCTTTAACGAGCAGGGCTTCTTCTGGGTTTCTACGCCGCTGATTACCGCGTCCGATACCGAAGGCGCTGGCGAGATGTTCCGCGTTTCAACGCTGGATCTGGAAAACCTACCACGTAACGATCAGGGCAAAGTCGATTTCGATAAAGACTTCTTTGGTAAAGAGTCTTTCCTGACCGTATCTGGTCAGTTGAACGGCGAAACCTATGCCTGTGCGCTATCGAAAATTTATACCTTCGGCCCGACATTCCGTGCTGAAAACTCCAACACCAGTCGTCACCTGGCGGAATTCTGGATGCTGGAGCCAGAAGTCGCGTTTGCTAATCTGAACGATATCGCCGGTCTGGCTGAAGCCATGCTGAAATATGTCTTCAAAGCAGTTCTCGAAGAACGTGCTGACGACATGAAATTCTTCGCTGAACGCGTGGACAAAGATGCTGTAAGCCGCCTGGAACGTTTCATTGAAGCAGACTTCGCCCAGGTTGATTACACCGAAGCAGTCACCATCCTTGAAAACTGCGGTAAGAAATTTGAAAACCCGGTTTACTGGGGCGTCGATCTCTCTTCTGAGCACGAGCGTTATCTGGCGGAAGAACACTTTAAAGCACCGGTAGTGGTTAAAAACTATCCGAAAGACATTAAAGCGTTCTATATGCGCCTTAACGAAGACGGTAAAACCGTTGCCGCAATGGACGTTCTGGCGCCGGGTATCGGTGAGATCATTGGTGGTTCGCAGCGTGAAGAGCGTCTGGACGTGCTGGACGAGCGCATGCTGGAGATGGGCCTGAACAAAGAAGATTACTGGTGGTATCGCGATCTGCGTCGCTACGGTACTGTTCCACATTCCGGTTTCGGTCTTGGCTTTGAACGCCTGATTGCCTACGTGACCGGCGTACAGAACGTGCGTGACGTGATTCCTTTCCCACGTACTCCGCGTAACGCCAGCTTCTAATTCACTTCCTGAAAGAGCCAGCGCACGCTGGCTCTTTTTTATCCCCTTCTGTCAAGTTATCTGTTTGTTAAGTCAATCAATCTATTTGCAACCCCTCAAGGCCCCTCTTCCTGTTACGGAATATTTCTCTGAAATATTTGCGAACAAAAAATTAACCCACAGTCTTATTGCGGATTAGCAATTTCTTAGCTGATAGCACAATTTTTATACTTATTTTTGGCTTTCTGGACGCCTGAAAGCGTGATTCAGTGAGACTGCGGGGAAAAATAATCAGAAAGAAAATTTTCGTTTAGTTAATTTAAACATAAGGAAATCATATAAATAGATCAAATTCACTGCAAATATCATTAAAGTCCAATGGAAATATGACGGCGTTCACAAAGTTCCTTAAATTTTACCAATGGTTACACATTTTTGCTTTTTGTAACTATATCTTTATCTTTGTAGCACTTTCACGGTAGCGAAACGTTAGTTTGAATGGAAAGATGCCTGCAGATACATAAAACACCAAACTCTCATCAATAGTTCCGTAAAGATTCATTGACAGAACTTATTGGCGGCAGTGGCAGGTGTTATAAAAAAAACCATGAGGGTAATAAATAATGATGAAGCGCAATATTCTGGCAGTGATTGTCCCTGCTCTGTTAGTAGCAGGTACTGCAAACGCTGCAGAAATCTATAACAAAGATGGCAACAAAGTAGATCTGTACGGTAAAGCTGTCGGTCTGCATTATTTTTCCAAGGATAACGGTGAAAACAGTTACGGTGGCAATGGTGACATGACCTATGCCCGCCTTGGTTTTAAAGGGGAAACTCAAATCAATTCCGATCTGACCGGTTACGGTCAGTGGGAATACAACTTCCAGGGTAACAACTCTGAAGGTGCTGACGCTCAAACTGGCAACAAAACCCGTCTGGCATTCGCTGGTCTGAAATACGCTGACGTAGGTTCTTTCGATTACGGTCGTAATTACGGTGTTGTTTATGACGCACTGGGCTACACCGATATGCTGCCAGAGTTCGGTGGCGATACCGCATACAGCGATGACTTCTTCGTTGGTCGTGTAGGCGGCGTTGCTACCTACCGTAACTCCAACTTCTTTGGTCTGGTTGATGGCCTGAACTTCGCTGTTCAGTACCTGGGTAAAAACGAGCGTGATACTGCACGACGTTCTAACGGCGACGGTGTTGGCGGTTCCATCAGCTACGAATTCGAAGGCTTTGGTATCGTTGGTGCTTATGGTGCAGCTGACCGCACCGACCTGCAAGAAGCTCAGCCTCTCGGCCAGGGTAAAAAAGCTGAACAGTGGGCAACTGGTCTGAAGTATGATGCAAATAACATCTACCTGGCTGCAAACTACGGTGAAACCCGTAACGCCACCCCGATCACTGGTGGCTTTGCCAACAAAACGCAAGACGTTCTGTTAGTTGCGCAATACCAGTTTGACTTTGGTCTGCGTCCGTCCATCGCTTACACCAAATCTAAAGCGAAAGACGTAGAAGGCATCGGTGATGTTGATCTGGTGAACTACGTTGAAGTGGGCGCAACCTACTACTTCAACAAAAACATGTCCACCTATGTTGACTACATCATCAACCAGATCGATTCTGACAACAAACTGGGCGTAGGTTCTGATGATACCGTTGCCGTAGGTATCGTTTACCAGTTCTAATAGCAGACCTCTTTGTTAAATGCCGAAAAAACAGGACTTTGGTCCTGTTTTTTTATGCCTTCCAGAGCAATCTCACGTCTTGAAAAAACAGCCTGCGTTTTCATCAGTAATAGTTGGAATTTTGTAAATCTCCCGTTACCCTGATAGCGGACTTCCCTTCTGTAACCATAATGGAACCTCGTCATGTTTGAGAACATTACCGCCGCTCCTGCCGACCCGATTCTGGGCCTGGCCGATCTGTTTCGTGCCGATGAACGTCCCGGCAAAATTAACCTCGGGATTGGTGTCTATAAAGATGAGACGGGCAAAACCCCGGTATTGACCAGCGTTAAAAAGGCTGAACAGTATCTGCTCGAAAATGAAACCACCAAAAACTACCTCGGCATTGACGGTATTCCTGAATTTGGTCGTTGTACCCAGGAATTGCTGTTTGGTAAAGGTAGCGCCTTAATCAATGACAAACGCGCACGTACAGCCCAGACCCCAGGTGGTACCGGTGCATTACGTGTAGCCGCCGATTTCCTGGCAAAAAATACCAGCGTTAAGCGCGTGTGGGTGAGCAACCCAAGCTGGCCAAACCATAAGAGCGTATTTAACTCTGCGGGTCTGGAAGTTCGTGAATACGCTTATTACGATGCGGAAAATCACACTCTGGACTTCGACGCTTTAGTTAACAGTCTGAACGAAGCTCAGGCTGGTGACGTTGTCCTGTTCCACGGCTGCTGCCATAACCCTACCGGCATCGATCCTACACTGGAGCAATGGCAAACACTGGCGCAGCTTTCTGTTGAGAAAGGCTGGCTGCCGCTATTTGACTTCGCTTACCAGGGTTTCGCCCGTGGTCTGGAAGAGGATGCTGAAGGTCTGCGCGCTTTCGCGGCTCTGCATAAAGAGCTGATCGTCGCCAGTTCCTACTCTAAGAACTTTGGCCTGTACAACGAGCGTGTTGGCGCTTGTACTCTGGTTGCCGCAGACAGTGAAACTGTCGATCGTGCATTCAGCCAGATGAAAGCAGTAATTCGCGCAAACTATTCTAACCCACCGGCTCACGGGGCTTCGGTTGTTGCTACGATCCTGAGCAACGAGGCTTTGCGTGCGATCTGGGAACAAGAGCTGACCGATATGCGCCAGCGCATTCAGCGTATGCGTCAGTTATTTGTTAATACACTGCAGGAGAAAGGCGCAAACCGCGACTTTAGCTTTATCATCAAACAGAATGGTATGTTCTCTTTCAGTGGCCTGACAAAAGAACAGGTACTGCGTCTGCGTGAAGAGTTTGGCGTGTACGCTGTTGCTTCTGGTCGCGTAAACGTGGCCGGAATGACGCCAGATAATATGGCGCCGCTGTGCGAAGCGATTGTGGCTGTGCTGTAAGCGTTAAAACCAATGAAGCCCGCTGAAAGCGGGCTGAGACTGATGACAAACGCAACATTGCCTGATGCGCTACGCTTATCAGGCCTACGCGCCCCCTGCAACATTTTGAATTTGCACGATTTTGTAAGCTGGATAAGGTGCTCGCGCCGCATCCGGCATAAACAAAGCGCACTTTGTCAGAAATCCAGGCCCGCATTAAAAGCGGGCTTTTTTATGCGCTTTTACCAGACGGGCATTTCGTCTTGCAGGAAGGGGTTATGCAGGCGCTCATAACCAAGAGTGGATAATGGTCCGTGACCCGGAATAAATGTCACGTCATCCCCCAATGGCAGCAATTTATCTTTGATTGAAGAAATCAGTTGTTTGTGATCGCCTCGTGGGAAGTCACTGCGCCCTACTCCGCCTTTGAAAAGGACGTCGCCAGAAATCAACAGTTTTGCCTGATTATCAAAGAAAACCACATGGCCTGGCGTATGCCCTGGGCAATGTAACACCTGTAAAGTCACATTCCCTATGCTGATAGTGTCGCCTTCATTCAGCCAGCGATCTGGTGTTAATGGCTGACACTCTTCCAGGCCAAACATGCGACTCTGCGCAGGCAAGCCTTGCAGCCAGAACTCATCTTCTTTTTCCGGGCCAAGCACTGGCACGCCGTAGTGTTGTGCCAGTTCCGCCGCTGCGCCAACGTGGTCCAGATGACCATGCGTCAGCAGGATCTGCATTAGCGTCAGGCCGCTGGCGTCAACTTCCTGTTTGATTTTTTCCGCATCGCCACCCGGATCGACCAGTGCGGCCAGGCGAGTTTGCTCACACCAGATCAATGAACAGTTCTGGGAAAATGCGGTGACCGGAATAATACGATAATTCATACTGCCCCTGTTTCGTTAAGCGATTGTTACCAGTGCCGCGCTGGCCCGGTATCAATATGCACAAAGTTACTGCGTGGGTAATATCCTACACCACCTGCGCGCATAGATAACGCTGCTTTGCGTATATTGCTTAACGCAATACCTTCAATATGGAAGTCCATCGCCTGCCCTTTAGTGTGATAGCTTTTCTTTGCTACTCCACGGCTGTGGGCGCGTAATTCATTATTGGTGTCAATCGAACGGTAGCCAGATATGAGCTGTACTGGCTTGCGAGTGCCTAACAACCCTTGCAGGCGATATAACTGGTCGAATAATCCTGGGTCGATGGACCTTATTTTGTTCGCGCGGAAATCGCGGAAAAAATGGTTTAGTTTTGCCAATTCTTCCTGAATATAGCCTCTGCCATCGAAAAACTCCGCCTTAATTGACTCTCCGGTATGGAGATTGTTAAGTGTCAAAATGCGCGGACGTGGGGTAGAGAGTGTCGCAAATGAAGGCGTCGGCAGGATGGCGGCACCAAGTGCAACACCACCAAGCGCCAGTAGTTTGCGGCGATTAGCGTCGAATTTGTCCATGATAATCAAGTCTACAGGTCAATGTTATCGTTTATATGCACTTCTGGCGCACAAGAGGCACCTTAACCGCCCATAAAGCTGACGTCAAGATGACTCACCCCCAGCAGCGACGGGGGCTACAGAGAATAGCCCCCGAAAATGCTAATTATTACGACAACAGATTTTCCCGAACTACTTCATTTACCTGATTAATTGTTCCGCTTTTGAGACAATTTGCGAGCTGGATCGTGCCGGCAGATCATAATTGTAAATATCTGTACGATATTGGGTACGACCATCTGCACCAACAAAAGCGGTCAGATAGTAAAGATTAACCGGTATCGATTGACGAATATTAACGTAACGGGTATCACCCCGCTTTAGAGCATCGGAGATACGCTTGTCATTCCAGCCAGCATCCTGCAGCAGCATATTTGCCAGATCCGACGCCTTATTCACCCGCACACAGCCAGAACTCAACGCGCGCGTTTCACGTTTGAAAAGATTGTGATTCGGCGTGTCATGCAAATAGATAGCGTCTGAACTCGGCATATTAAATTTATACCGTCCTAGCGAATTTCGCGGGCCAGGAGCTTGCTGGAAGCGGAACGGCAAATTCGATGCGGTTATCGTCGACCAGTCAATCTGCCACGGGTCAAGCGCATCTTTGCTGTTCCAGCCGCGCATAACCGTATAGCCATGGCTTTCAAGATAACCGGGATCGTTACGCACCTTTGGCAGAATATCTTTGCGTGCCAGCGTCGGTGGTACGTTCCACGGCGGGTTTACCACCACATTGTTTAAGGCACTGCTCATCATCGGCGTTTTGCGATCGGGACGACCGACAATGACCCTTGAATCCAGCACTTGATTGCCGTTCTGATAATAGACCAGCGAATAGGCCGGAATGTTAACCATGATGCCAGTAGAAAGCTCGGATGGCAGCAAGCGCAATCGCTGGATATTGAGCGCCAGCACGCCCGCTCGCTGTGCAGGCGTGACGTTTAACCAGTCTCGCGTTGCCGGGCCAATAGAGCCATCTGCCCCTAAGCCTTGCCATGCCTGAAAACGTTTCACGGCTTCCACCAGCTCATTATCATAGGCAGCTCGGACGGCTGGCGCAGGTTTACTGCGAGCTGTAGTTTGCTTACCCATCGGCTTAGTTTCGGCTGTTTCGATTGCAGCGGCAGACGGACTAACTACCGCGCCTGTCGATGTTTCATCGCCCGGCAGTGCTATTTTCGGCCCACCTTCGAGCATACCTGTACGCTGCAAAATCTCGCGCAGCGCCGGGACGTCGTTACTCCATTGACCAGGGCGTAGCGTTGCTTTACCGGTCAGTTGCGGCCACGGTTTGGAATCACTCAATAAGTTCAGCAAAGATTCATGCATTGCTGAATATTGCGGATGCTGTGGTGCCAACCCTGTGACAAACGTGGTCAGTTGACCGTTATCCAGCGCCACCTGCCAATGGTTAATGACCGAGAGCGGCGGTGTTGAGAGCGCATAAGGTTTACTGCTGTACAGCCAGCGGGTACCTTTGACCGGAATGTTTGCGACGAAATGGAGATACCCCATCATTGCATCCGATAGCACCACATCACGTGCCATACCGTTAACGCCAGGGTCAGTCAGTAACTCCACCCATTTGTTAAACTGCGGTTGAAAACCGGCAATCGCCACTTCCGCCAACTGCTGCTGGAAAGCTTTAACTGCATCACGATTTTCCCACATCGGCTGCATATCGCGTGCTGCATACAAGAGTTGAAGCTGGTTAAGATAAACCGGCTTATAACCTGCAGGTAATTGTGATTCAATTTGCGTGCGGGCCTTTTCTGCCGCACCTTCAGGTAGCGGTTGGATCCCCGCCATTATTGCCGTGGCTTGCGCCTGCGGCAGTACATCTCCCTGTTCACTTACAGCCACCGGGCTGTCACCAGGGATAACCTCAGGCTCATCAGCCTGCACACTGAACAGTGGAGCGAATGTTACGGCCAGGCACAAACTGATTGCCGAAAGCCGACGACCACACATCATGTTAAGCAACATCCCTTGCCCCCTGTTTTTATCATACTCTGAATAGCCAGGCTGTTTTATCTTAACTGCCTTTACAACGCCAATACTCATGAAAGTATGACGAGCAAGCCTGTTACTTCTCAAGCTTACCTTCAGTATATAAACGTCGGTACGTTTTTACACAACCTAATGTAAAGAAGTTTAAAGAAAAGCGCGCCATAATGCGGCATTTTTTTAGTGCAGAAACGGAGTTTTTCGAAAAAAAAGGCGGCATCGCTGCCGCCTTGAACTTAACTTGCCTGAGAAGGCGCTTCATCCGTACCTGGAAGCGTTTCAGGGAGTTGCGGCGCAAATCCTCGCAGGCCAACGACGTGAACGTGTTCGGTATTCTGGAAGACTTTACGCACCAGTTTATAGGTGGTGCCTTTCTCCGGGCTGATATTTTCAGGTGCCGCGATGATGAGCTGCATTTGCAAACGCTCACACAATTCAAACAGCGTGGCGATGGAACGGGCATCCAGTCGCGCAGCTTCATCGAGGAATAGCAGACGGCAAGGAGAGATATCTTTACCGCGCAGGCGGCGAGATTCATCTTCCCAGCTCTGTACCACCATCACCAGAATCGACATACCCGTACCGATAGCCTCACCGGTCGACAGTGCGCCAGACTCCGCGCGCAACCAGCCATCGGAACCACGGTTAACCTCAACTTCCATCTCCAGGTAGTTACGGTAATCCAGAAGTTCTTCACCAATGGTTTGCGGCGTGCGCTGCCCCATATCAATTTGTGGATTAAGTCGCTGATACAGTTTTGCCAGAGCTTCCGAGAAGGTTAGACGGTTGCTCTTGAACAGATCCTGATGTTGCTCATGCTGTTCTGAAAGCACGTCAAGCAGCATGGCGTGGGTTTCACGCACGTTCACGTTCAGACGCACACTGTTCACCTGACCGAACGATACGCTCTGCAAGCCCTGGTTGAGCATGCGGATACGGTTCTGTTCGCGCTGAATGGTTTTGCGAATGATGTTCGCCACACTGCGGGAGCTGATCGCCAGTTTCTGTTCGCGAGAAGTTAACTCTTCGGTCAGACGGCTAAGTTCGATTTCCATCTGCTCGATAGCTTCCACCGGATCATCAGTACGAATAATATCCTGGCGAATACGTTCGCGCAGATGCTGATAAACCGCCACGAAGAACTGGATTTTGCGCTCAGGTCGTTTTGGATCTTCCGACATGCGCAGCACGTCGCGCAGATGTTCGTTATCCGCCACCGCCAGACGCAGCGCACCTAACGCCTTATCCGACATGGAACGTAAATCATCGGCAGAGAGATAAGCCAACTCACGACGGTGTAAGCGGCGTTCAACGCCATTATCTTTCACCATGCGCATTACCGCACACCAGCCCGCTTTCGCGGTCACTACCTGCTCGCGCATCTCAAAGTAATCACGTTCCAGCTTGCGCAGTTTGCGGGTCAGGTTGTCCATCTCCGCTTCGCAGAAGGTCAGCGCTTTTTCCAGTTGATTGCGGCGTGAACGGTTATTGCTCAGTTGCGCGTGCAGCTCGTCACGGCGAATACGCGCCCGCTCTTCTGCCCCGCTATCGGCACGCACGCCGATATCCTGTAGTTCTCGTTGTAGATCGTTAAGCAGCTCTTTTTTGGTGTCGTAAGAACTTTTCAGCGAAGCCAGTACCTGGTTGTACTGACTCAACTGCGCAGCGTGGCCGCGCAACGCTTCACGAGCACGAGTACGTTCCGCTTCCGCCTGCTCCAGACGTTCGCGCAGTTTTTCGTTGAGATCGCTGTTCCCACTCAGCATTTCTGCCGAGTCAGAGTAGCTAAAGTGCGCACGACGCTGTACCACTTCAGTCAGAGCAAATGCCTGTTGACGGGCATCGCGCTGCATCTGCTGAGAATACGCGTAATCTTCTTTTAACTGTTCGAACTGTTCCGGGTCGCTCTGCAACACAGAAACGATCGGCTCCAGTTTCGCCAGTTGATTGCCAAACTGCTGAACAAAACGCGCGGCTTCCTGAGCTTCATCAAGACGTTCGCGGATTTCATCGACACGATCCGCCAGTGAGTCATCCGCTAACAGGTTGAGACGCGGCAGGATACGGTTCAGTGCCGCAACGCCCTCTTTCGCCTGCTCAAACTGAATTCGCTGCTGCTGGTTATCATTTTCATGATTACTCAACGCCCGCTCCAGTTCGACACGACGGCTGTTCAGTTGGCGAATTTCGGCTTCTGGATCGGACTCAAACGCCACTGCCAGATGGCTGCCAATAAAGCGGCTGAATGCCTGATGCAGTCGCTGGGTTTTCTGAACATCAAAGGAGAGCGTAGCAAAGCGTTCAGAGAGCAATTCGCGCTCGGCGTGCAGGCTTTCGATCCGGCTTTCACGCGCCGCGCGACCAAACAGCGGCACTTCCGGGAAACGCGAGTAACGCCACTGACGCTCGGCGGTTTTCACCACCACCGCTTTTTCCAGCTCATCGACGTTGAACACGCTATCATCGAACGACTGCGGATCCCCCTCGATCAAGTAGAGATCTTCCGGACAATCGGTTAAGCCTTCCAGCTGTTCGGCCACCTGAGACAGATCCGGCACCACAATGGCGTGGCGAGACGGGCCATACAGCGCCGAGAAGTACGGCGCATCTTCCAGGCTAACGTCGTCATAAATTTCTGACAGCAGTACGCCGCCAAAACGCTCGGCCAGCGCATTCAGACGCTGGTCTTCGGAGCCGCCAGGCTGGCTTAAACGTTCGATCTCTTCATCGACAGCGTTTTTGCGCGCGCCCACTTCATCACGTTCAACAATCGCTTCGCGCTCACGCTCCAGCAGTTGTTGCAGATATTCGGTGACATCCTGGCTGCAGGTGAACTCTTCACCGCACTGCTCGCTCAACTGGTTGAGGCTGTTTTGCGCTGCCAGCCAAACCGGCGCACGCTGCATCAGGCTCTGAATGCGAGACTGCAGCTGTTCCTGCTCCTGACGCAGCGCCATACGCTCTTCACGGGCGTTGGAAACGCTGTCAGAAAGAGAGGCAATGCGCGCTTCCAGTTCCTGATGCAGGGCTTCCAGTTCGTCGATATCAAAATTCTTGCCCTGACGTTTGCAGAAATCTGCCAGCAGACGCTCAGCTTCTTGCTGCTCGCGCAGACGCTGTTCCAGTTCGCTTAAGCGCATCCGCAGTGGCTGAACCTGCTCTGCCAGGTGACGCTGATCAACCCCTTCGCGCAGCAGTTCGCGGGCGACATCCCACGCCTCGTTACGCGCCAGCGGGCCGTTGATTGCAACCACCAGCTGATAAGCCTGCTCAAACTGGCTGTGCGCAGTTTGCGCCATGCTCATTTTCTGCTCAAGAGAGAGCATTTTTTCGGTCGCTTCCAGCTCTTTCGCCTGGAAGGTTTCCAGCCATTCGGCGGCGCTGTCGGCGGTTAAGTCCGGCAGATGGCACAGTTCTTTGGCGCGATTAAGCGCAGCAATCGCCTGGTTGTACTGGATCGCACGCGTTTGCTGGACGTCCAGCGCCTGCTGGTAGTCAGCAAGCTGACTTTTCAGCTCGTCCACTTCCAGTTCGGCGGCTTCCGCGCGCGCTTCGTTATCTTCCTGGCGCTCGATGGCTTCTGCCACCACTTCATTTTGCTCTTCGAGACGGATCTGCAGTTCATCGAGGTCCGCTTCGTAGCGTTCGATTTTCTCCTGCTGACGCAAAGCGGTTTGCACCAGGTTCAGGTGATCGCTGGCCGCCTGATAATCCGCTTCCAGATCGCCCTCGGCACCGTTGTGCTCTGCCAGTTCACGCGCCATATCGACATGTTTGTACTGCTCCGCCGCCAGTTGCTGACGCGAAGTATGTAGCTCGAGACGAAACTCCAGCGCTTTATCGAGATGGACACGGCGCTCGTTGGCGTGACGCATGTAGTCCGCCGCCACGTAGTTGGTGGCTTCGCTGATCAGATGTTTAAACAGGTCGCGGTCCGACTGGGTGACGCGAATCGCTTCCAGCGTCATACGGTTTTCACGCAGCGCCGCTTCCATGTCCTGGAACGCTTTACGCACGCCGCTGTTTTCCGGCAACAGGTAGTCGCGCAGAGAACGGGTGATGGCACTGGAGATACCACCGTACAGCGAAGCTTCGATCAGACGATAGAATTTGCTACGGTCAGACGCCGAACGCAGACGACGCGCGATGATGCCCAGATCGAACATCAGCGAGTGGTAATCGGTAATGGAGTTGAACTGTTTAAACTGCACGCCTTCCATCGCCTCGAGCTTTTCTTTCAGCTCGTTAAGCGGCAGCACGCGCGCCTGGCGTTCGTTCAGGGATTCGGTCACCAGCTGCGTCGGCTGCACCGACATCGGCAGTCCCTGAATGGCAAACGGCTTGATATCAACTTTACGATCGCGTCCGGCAACCTGTTGCAGACGCACACCGACCACCACGCGCTGGTGGCGCGAGTTAATGGTGTCAAGCATCGAATAACAGACACCCGCTTTCAGCTTACCGTGCAGACCTTTATCACGCGAACCACTGGTAGCCCCGGCTTCCGTGGTGTTACGGAAATGCAGCAGGGTCAAGTCGGGAATGAGCGCCGTAACAAACGCCGCCATCGTGGTGGATTTACCCGCACCGTTACCGCCGGAAAGCGTCGTGACCAACTCATCCAGGTCAAAGGTGCGAGCAAAAAAGCCGTTCCAGTTAATCAGCGTCAGTGAGCGAAATTTACCGCGTTCAATCATTATTCTTCCTCTCCGCTATCTGGCTGATTCTCTTCAGTTTCGTCATTGAGTTGCAGGTGATTTTCCAGCGACATTGCTTCACCATCGCGAATCAGACGACGTTGTGCTTCACGCGGATCGTCGCCCGCACGCACATCGGCACCAAAGCGGAACACCGATTCGGTAATGCGGAACTTGCTGCTGTCGTGGCCCATAAACCACACCATGCCTAAGCGACGCAGACGGTTGAGCGAAGAGCGTACTTTTTCCTGCAACTTCTGGCGGTCAACGTCTGAACCGGTAGAACGATTGTTCACCAGTTTCAGCAATTTTGCTTCATCGGCCAGGGTGAGCAGTTCGTCATACAGTTCCTGCTGGGTAAAGATCCCCTCGTTCGCCAGCCGTTCCGGGCTGAGATAGAGATAACAGAGGATTTTCCCGACCATCATGTCCAGTTCCGACAACACGGAACGTGGGATGATGGTGGTGGAACGTGGACGTAAATAGAAGAAACCTTCCGGCGCGCGGATTAGCTCCACGTTATAACGCGCGTAAAATTCTTCCAGATATTCCTGAAAATCCATCAGGAAAGCATGATTATCCAGTTCGTCGAGGCCAATATGGCGGCCTGAACGTAAGGCGCTATCCAGCGCCGGAAATAACGGATTCGCCAGCGCCTGCGCCAGCTTAACCGGCATCACTTGTTCAATATTTGTCGATGACATGCGCCTGTACCTTGGCTCCGTAATCATTAATCGGCTGCCATTTCGCTGGCAGTCCGGTGAAGTCTGCTTGCGCTACGCCGAGGCGTACCGCCTGATCAATAACAATACGCGCGACGTCAAAGTGACGCGCACGCGGATACTGCGCCAGATATTCGCGTACCACCAGACCAAGATCCAGCGGTACTTGCCTGGTTTTATAGACGGCGAGCTGCTCTTCGATAATCGCTGCGAGTTGTTCGCGGATCTCGTTAAACTCTTCGTACTCTAAATCTGGCGGAAGTTCCCCGGTCACTTCTTCATCGCGCAGTGCCATCTCTTCGTCACGCATATCCAGCAGACGATCGGCATTGGCGTAAGTCAGCGCCCACGGCTCATCAAAATAGGTTTGTACCGACTGGCGTAAACGCTGGGCAAAGACGCGGTTTTTATCCATATCGATAGCGGTACGAATAAATTTGTGTACGTGGCGATCGTAGCCAATCCACAAGTCGATGGATTGCTGGCCCCAACTGATAATACGGTCGAGTTTGCTCTGCAGATCGAACACCAGGCGATCGACAAAATGCAGATCGTCATGGGTCATAGTGGCATCCTGAATGCGCAACAGATTGGCCTGGAGTTTGTCGCCTGCCGCTTCCAGCGTATCCTGCAATTCACGCAGCGTTCCGGAAGTTTCCGAAAGCAACAATTCACAGCTGGAGATCGCCGCCCGCCAGTCTTTATTCAGTAACTGAGCGATATCGTCCTTCACCTGCTGCTGCTGTTCGTCCATCAGACGTTGCGTCAGGTCGATGCTGTCGAAAATTTCCGCTACCGAATATTTCAGCGGCGCATAGACGTTGCGGTGCCAGTGAAATTCATCACCGCCCTCTTCGGCGGCATCGGCTGCACGTTTTAACTCACCCGCCACAATCGACAACTGCATAGAAAGGCGCAACGTAGAAAACTCGCGCTGACGGATGTAGTAGTCAGTAATGCCGATGCCGAGCGGCGTCAGGCGATAAATAGCATTCCCTTCCGCCTGCTCGCTGGTAAAGCGGTTCAGCAGACGTTGACGCACCATATCGTTGATCGCGTTGTTGGCGCGCACGCCGATGGTTTCGCTGGTTTGCTCAAACGCATCACTCACATGGCGGAACGCATCCACCAGCTCGCCTTCACTCATCTCACCATCAAGACGCTCGCCATTCAGCGTGGCAACAGCCAGCAGAAAAGAGAGTCGGTCTACCGGCAGCGAGATGGAGAAGTCATTTTTTCTGGCCCAGGCAACCAGTTCGGGGACTGTCTGGGATAATTCACTCATACTTTATCCTTGCTCTGCGGTTTGTGCGCGGTGACATGAATATAACGCCCCAGGTTAATATACGGTTCCTGACGGCAATAACGCGTTTCTAATTCAAGTAATGCTTCATAGCTGTCGCGCTGTTGGTGCTTTTCACGCAGATAATCATGAAACACGCGAACGCCTGTCTTACCCATAATTTGCCAACCAGCTTCTTCCAGCCACAGATAAACTTGCGCCGGGTCGCGTGGATAATCTGGCGAAAGCGTCCGTTTTTTCTTTTTCGGCATTCCCGCCTGCACGTAATCAAAATTCCCGGCGACCATGTTATGCATCAGCAAGCCGTGCGCATTGTAGAACATTAATGACAACACGCCGCCTGGACGCAACACGGACCACAGGGTCTGCAATACGCTGCGGGGATCGGCCACCCACTCCAGTACCGCATGGAACAATATCAGATCAACGGGCGTTTCCAAATGTGAAGCAACATCCTGAGCGGCGCAATGTATAAATTGCATGTTGTCGCTCACACCTTTTGCTTCTGCCGCCTGTTTTGCGCGGTCGATCATCTGCGCAGAGAGATCGCATAAAATGACCTGATGCCCGCGCTCGGCCATTTTGATTGCGGTCTGCCCTTCACCGCCACCGGCATCCAGCACACGCAGTTTTTGCGCGCCCATTTCCGCCAGCACGCGATCGAGATCTTGCCACAGAATAGCCTGTCGAAGCTGCCCTTTGGTGGTGCCGTAAATGTTACGGGAAAACTTTTCCGCAATATCATCAAAATTGCGATCCTGCATTGCTTTCTCCACCGGTTGGCTAAGACGTTTTCTGATAAAGACGCTATTTTGTCACAGCCACGGCGAGAATGAACCCGTCTGGTGTAATATCGCTGGCGATCCCTTGCTATATGGTCAAAAAAGGAACCAGAAAGGATGCTTTTTACACTGAAAAAAGTGATTGGCGGCATGCTGCTGCCACTTCCGCTGATGTTGTTGATTATTGGTGCTGGCCTGGCGCTGCTGTGGTTTAGCCGTTTTCAAAAAACCGGGAAGATTTTTATTAGCATTGGGTGGCTGGCGCTCTTGTTATTGAGTTTGCAACCGGTAGCCGACCGCCTGCTGCGTCCCATCGAAAGCACCTATCCGACATGGAATAATTCGCAAAAAGTGGACTATATCGTGGTGCTCGGAGGTGGTTATACCTGGAACCCGCAGTGGGCACCGAGCTCTAATTTAATCAATAACAGTTTGCCGCGCCTGAATGAAGGTATTCGCTTATGGCGCGAAAATCCGGGATCAAAGCTGATCTTCACGGGAGGCGTAGCAAAAACCAATACGGTGAGTACAGCGGAAGTAGGTGCCAGAGTGGCGCAATCGCTGGGTGTCCCACGCGAGCAAATTATCACACTGGATTTACCAAAAGATACCGAAGAAGAAGCTGCCGCAGTGAAACAGGCGATTGGCGATGCCCCTTTCCTGCTGGTGACATCTGCGTCTCATTTGCCACGCGCGATGATCTTTTTTCAGCAGGAAGGGCTAAATCCGCTGCCAGCCCCGGCGAACCAGTTGGCAATCGACTCGCCGCTTAATCCGTGGGAACGGGCAATCCCCTCTCCGGTCTGGTTAATGCATAGCGACCGCGTTGGCTATGAAACGCTTGGCCGCATCTGGCAGTGGCTAAAAGGTACGTCAGGCGAGCCACGGCAGGAGTGATTTAGTCGCCAGATCAAAGTTGCTACGGTTAAACCGCCCGGTATTGACCAGTTGCGCAACTTCATCCCATAACACATACAGCCAACGCCGCCAGATGAAAGACTCCGCCACTGGCGCGCGTTGAAGGTAACTCCAGAGCAAATCTTCCGCCAGGGTGTTATCCATCAACCGGAATAATTCATACTCACGCGGTGCCCAGAGCATTAACCCCGGTCCGACCATCGCCAGGAGCTGATCGCTACGGGAATCTTTCAGCATGCTACGCAAACAGAAATTGCCGTGAATCAGCACACAATTATCGTTAAAACCTTCAAACAACACCGGCAGACATTCACGAGTGCGAAACAGAATCCGCTTATCCTGCATGGTTAAACCTGTGTTATTGAACTGATTGAGCGTCGCCCACAGCATTTCAACGTGCTGACGATACCAGGAAGGCCAGAAATTTTCCTGAGTATTGTCAACCGCGCCAACACATCCGCGGCTGTCCTGACGGTGCCAGGCCAGCAACGCTTCAACAATTTGATCTTTCAGATGTTCCCAGCGCTCTGGCGTTCTTGCGGGGGCTTCCACAGAAACACCGCGCATCCGCTCCAGCAACAAGACATCGGGGCCGGGATGTTCTTCATGCGTCATCACGCCATAGATAGTCGGCATGCGAACAGTCCCGCTCCGAGCCAGCATGGTGGTTTTCCATGCCAGCTGTCTGGCCTGCCCCGGGGTAGAAAAACTTCGCGCCATGAGCGGCATCGGGTTTCCCTGGCTGTCATACAACGCCCACAGAGTTGTGTCTGCTTTTTCATTCACACACTCTATACGACTCAATCTTTCGCCCAGTAAATGGCTTAGTTCGGCACGCAGCTGTTCCATTCAGATTACCCTCATAAAAGCTACTGCTTTCATAATGAGCGCCAATGTAAAAGATGTCACCTGAATGAGATCAATTGTTGAAGGGAAAAAATGAAGAGAATCGTAACGCTACGACACTCCTCCCAAAATTGAGATGGAGTGTCGTGGGGAAAAATTAAGCCATTTCAGCGCGAACACGCTCAAGATCTTCGGGAGTATCTACACCGGTGCCAGGAACCTCCTGGGCGACAGCAACATGGATTTTTTCTCCATACCACAGCACACGAAGCTGTTCTAACATTTCGATATGTTCTAACGGGCTTGGCTGCCAGTTAACATAGCGGCGGATAAAACCTGCACGATAGCCATAAATGCCGAGATGGCGCAGAAAGTTATCTCCTACGGTTTCCAGACCTTTCGCAAAACGGTCACGATCCCACGGGATAGTGGCACGCGAGAAGTAGAGCGCATAACCTTCGGCGTCGAGAACAACTTTAACCGCATTCGGGTTAAAGGCTTCTTCCGCACTGTGGATAGGCACAGCCAAGGTCGCCATTCCAACCTGACGCTGGGCAAGGTTATCGGCAACCTGACGAATGATTGTCGCGGGGATCATCGGTTCATCACCCTGCACATTCACAATCACCGTGTCGTCGCTGAACGCGCATTTTTCGACAACCTCCGCCAGGCGTTCTGTACCTGACTGGTGATCTGCACGCGTCATGCATACTTCACCGCCAGCAGCTTCAACAGCGCGGGCGACATCCTCATGATCGGTTGCGACGATGATGCGCTCGGCACCTGATTCGCGCGCGCGTTCGAGTACATGAACAATCATAGGTTTGCCGTTAATATCGACCAGCGGCTTACCTGGCAGACGCGTGGAAGCGTAGCGCGCGGGAATAATGACCACAAAACTCATGATTTACTCTCATCAGCAGTCAGCACGCGGGCTTCCGTTTCCAGCAGCACTGGAATGCCATCGCGCAGCGGAAAAGCCAGGTTGTCCAGTTTGCAAATAAGTTCTTGTTTTTCCTGGTTATACCAAAGTTTGCCGTTGCAAACCGGGCAGGCAATGATTTCAAGCAGACGATGATCCATAGTTCCTCCAGATGGATCGGGTTATGAATGCATAAATCTTATCATAATCATTTATGCGTCGGGGTCTATTTCCCAGCCAGTGCGGTAATCGGTAAAGAAACCGTGCGGGCAGCGCCCTATTGTTACTCGCGTTGCCTGCTGCCAGTGAGCAAAATCCGTAATCGCCTGACGCAGCCCTTTTTGAAGGGTCACTGTTGGTTTTACCCCATCCTGTAGCCAGAGAGAGAGCACTTCAAAGATGCCAGTCTGGCGATGCATCTTAGAATCCATTCGCCCAACTAATTGCCCACGATGCAATAACGGTAGAACGAAATAACCATACTGGCGTTTGGGCGCTGGCGTGTAGCACTCCAGCCGGTAGCTAAAATCAAAAAGTTGCTCTGCCCGTTTACGATCCCAGACAACAGGATCAAAAGGCGAAAGTACCGCGCTGTGCGTTGCAGTGAGCTTTCCGGCGAGCGCACGTTCGAGTAGCGGCAGCAAATCAGCATGCAGCCAAAGATTACCCAATTTTTCAACATGCACAGCAATGATTTGCTGCTGTTCAGCCCTCGCTTCGCGCCACGCCGCCAGCGCCGGACGTTTCAGCCGGTAGTAATCCGCCAGCCACTGTTCGCGAAATATTCCCAGGCTGCGCGCACTGTTATCCAGCATGATGATTTCTGCTTCTGTTTGCGAAACGAGATCGCGCTCATCATCCCAGTCAGGCATGACACGGTGGGTTAAATCATAAACTCGCTGGAAGTTGCGCCGTTCAATCACCATCACCTTTCCGGCGGTAAAGAGCCCTTCCAGATGCCGTTTATGCGGCTTCCACTCCCACCAGCCGCTCGCCCCTTTACGAGGATGCTCAAAATCGGCTGAACGTACCGGCCCCTTATCATGAATATGCTGAATTAACTGTGCAATTTCCGCCGCATGTTCCTGCATCCAGGCATCTTTGTATTTCCAGCCCATTTTTTCAGGTGCCAGCATGCGGTGGCGAATAAGACGAAAATCGCTACGCGGCATAAAGCAGGCTTCATGCGCCCAGTATTCCATTAATTCGCCACACGCCAGAGACTCATCCAGCCACTGCGCAGGATAATTTCCCAGACGACTGAAAAGCACCAGATATGGACTACGGGCAACAATATTGATGGTATCGATTTGCAACAAGGACATGCGAGAAATGGTAGCCAGAATATCTTCCGGCGACGCGCGACGACGGGGCTTGTTTAACAGCCCTTGCGCGGTGAGATGAAGATTTCGTGCATCGGTGAGGGAGAGATAAGGCAGCGTCATTCATTGCTCCGTCAATTAAACGCTGCCGCGGCTGAATTAGTTGCCAGAAGCCAGCGAGGAAAGTTGTGCGAGCAGTTTCTCTGGTTCATCGCCCGTAAGCTGTGCGTCAACGGGCAAATACCACCAGTTTTCTTCTGCAAAAGCCCGACATTTCACCGCATCTTTTTCAGTCATGACCAGTGTTTGCCCGGCGCTTAATAGTGCGCTGACATCCGCATGATTCAAAGATTGATGATCTGCCAGCGGCACACATTTTTCCGGTTGTATACCGCACATCTTTAGTGTGGCAAAAAATCGCGGCGGGTGACCAATACCTGCCATCGCCACCACATGTTTAAGTTGTGTAACGTCACAACGCGTGCCGGTAAGTAAATTCACTGCCTGACCCGGTATTAAGTTCATCGGGATTTCACCGTGACGCGGTACGCCGCCATTGACGATTACCGCATCAACCGATTTTAAGCGCCCCGCGCGCTCGCGCATTGGCCCCGCCGGCAACCACCAGCCATTGCCAAAGCGACGCACGCCATCGATGACGACGATTTCCACATCACGCGCCAGACGATAATGCTGTAAACCGTCATCAGTCACGATAATCTGCACATCGGGATATTGCGCCAAAATGGCTTTTACCGCATCTGAACGGACAGGAGAAACTGCAACAGGTGCACCCGTACGCTGATAAATCAGCACCGGTTCATCGCCCGCTTGTGCGGTGGTGGTATCTGCCGACAATAACAGCGGATACGACTCAGCTTTACCGCCATAGCCCCGTGACACCACGCCAACACGAATACCGCGCTTTTGTAGTTGTTCCACCAGCCAGACAACCACCGGAGTTTTTCCGTTGCCGCCTGCGGTGAGATTACCAACCACGACAACCGGTACGGGGGCACGCCAGGCGCGCTTCAGTTTTAGTTTATAGCAAAGACGGATAGCGCCACTCACCAGGCCATACAACCAGGAGAGTGGCAGCAATAACCGCCACAAAGGGGATTCACCAGACCAGATTTTTTCGATCATTGGCCAAACTGCATTTTATGAAGTTGCGCGTAGACTCCACGGTGCTCAAGCAAATCGTTATGCGTACCGCGTTCCACAATGATCCCGTCCTCGACGACCACAATTTCGTCTGCCTTTTCAATGGTAGACAAGCGGTGGGCAATCACCAGTGAGGTACGGTTTTTCTGCAACTCGTCCAGCGCCGCCTGAATCGCGCGTTCGGATTCGGTGTCCAGCGCCGAGGTGGCTTCATCCAGAATCAGAATTGGGCTATCACGCAGCAAGGCACGGGCAATGGCAATACGCTGGCGCTGGCCGCCAGAAAGCAACACGCCGTTTTCACCAATCACCGTATCAAGACCGTTATCCATCTTATTGATAAAGTCCATGGCATAGGCCATACGTGCCGCTTCTTCAATCTGCTCACGGCTGTACTGTTCAGTACGGGCGTAAGCAATGTTGTTGGCAACCGTGTCATTAAACAGATGGACATTCTGCGACACCAGAGCAACCTGGTTACGTAAAGACGCCAGGGTATACTCGCGCAGATCGTGACCATCCATCAGGATCTCGCCTTCATCGATATCATAAAAACGGGTGATCAGGCTGGCAATGGTCGATTTACCCGACCCAGAACGCCCTACCAAAGCCACTGTTTTCCCTGCCGGGATCTTCAGGTTGATATTACGCAGCGCAGGGACTTCACGCCCCGGATAGGTAAAAGTGACATTGCGGAATTCAACGTCACCAGTAGCACGCTCAATCTCGCGTTTACCTTCGTCTTTCTCCTGTTCACTATCCAGAATGGTAAACAGCGTCTGACATGCCGCCATCCCGCGTTGGAACTGGGCGTTAACGTTGGTCAGCGATTTCAACGGACGCATCAGTGCAATCATCGAAGAGAAGACGACAGTAATCGTACCGGCAGTCAGGCTATCCATCACGCTTGGGAAGCTCGCAGCGTAGAGAACAAATGCCAGCGCCAGAGAGGCGATCAGCTGAATGATCGGGTCAGAGATGGAAGAAGCAGAAACCATCTTCATCCCCTGCAAACGCATCTTGTTGCTGACCTTATCAAAACGCTTTGTTTCTACTTCCTGGCCGCCAAAAATCAATACTTCTTTGTGGCCTTTCAGCATCTGTTCAGCACTGGTGGTCACCTGCCCCATGGTGTTCTGCATGTTTTTACTGATGCTGCGAAAACGCTTCGATACGATACGAATCGCAATCGAGACAATCGGCGCCAACACAATCAAAATGATCGACAGCTGCCAGCTGTAATAGAACATCATGGCGAACAGACCGATAATGGAAGCACCTTCACGCACCACCGTAATCAGCGCGCCGGAAGATGACGAAGCAACCTGTTCAGAATCGTAAGTAATACGTGAAAGCAGTGTCCCGGTTGATTGTTTGTCAAAAAATGACACTGGCATTCCCATCATGTGGCCGAACAGACGTCGACGCATGGTCATAACCACTTTTCCTGATACCCAGGAGATACAGTAGCTGGAGATATAACTGGTGATACCACGTAAAATCATCAGGCCGATAACCACCAGCGGCATCCACATCAGCACGGAGCGATCTGTTTTACCAAAGCCATCATCGAGAAGCGGCTTAAGGAGCGATAACATGAAGGTATCGCTGGCTGCGTTGAGAATTAACGCTATGCCCGCCACGATCAGACCCGCTTTAAAAGGCGCAATGGTTGGCCACAGTCGGCGGAATGTCTGCCACGTAGAGAGATCTTTGTCGTTATGCATTCAAAAAACCAGCATTTGTTGAAATAGCCGCATATTCTACCCGTTATCCACTGGCACGCCAAACCACTGATGATACCAACGAGGTAAAATTTGCTCCCTTAGGCTGCTGACCCGCCAACCTTGCGCTGAAAAATTGACCGTTATTTGCCCCTGATGCGGGGTGTCAACCCATTGATATCCTTGTAGTTGATAGCGAAGTTTAACTTTACTGGAGGGCAGTCGCCATGCGTTATAGCGCGATGCCGATGCCAGTGCCATTTTTCCATTAACCCGCTGAATTAATGGCACAGATGACGAGGTATTACTGCCGTGATGGGGTACCTGAATCAAGGTTGCCTGAACCTGTTGCCAGTAATGACTTAGCATTTTTTGTTCAGCGGGGGCTTCAATATCGCCAGTCAAAAGAATGCTATGTGTTCCATCATCAACCTTAATCACACAGGAATGGTTATTTCCCTTTTCGTTACTCCCTTGCAAAGGCCAGTGCACACTAAACTGCAATCCTTGCCACTGCCACGCTTCGCCGCGCACGCAGGGCTGATGATGCACCCAGTTTAAGGGGCTTCTTACCCATAACGTCGGCCAGGCATGTAATATCGAGTCCAGTCCACCCCGGTGATCAAGATGTTCATGACTAAGAATAACGCCTTCCGGTTCAAGGTCATGCCAGCGGAGCCAGGGAATAATCAGTTGTTGCCCACTGTCCCCCTCCGGCCAGGCGAGCCCTGTATCATAGAGAACCGCTTTACCGTTTCGAGCGATCACCATTGCCAGCCCTTGCCCGACATCAAGCATATAAACCTGCCACTCATCAGACCGTGGTTTTTGCCACAGTGGCCAACACATTATAATTCCTCCAGCCATACACACCGCAGGCAACGTTTGCCATGCGTTTAGTCGCCATATCACCAGTAATAACCAGGGCGAAAATGATAGCCATTGCCAACGTTCAGCAATGCTTATCCACCCTTCAGGCAAACTGTTTAACCCCCAAAAAAGTAAAGCTAAGGACCGATCGGCAAGAAACCATATACCTTGTTCCAGGATTAATGGCCCGATTAAATGCACAACCATCGCGGCGAGGATCAACGGAACCGAAATAAATGTCACTAAGGGAATAGCGAACAAATTTGCCATAAATGAAGTCAGACTAACGCCATGAAACATGACTATTTGCACCGGCATTAGCAGGAGTGTTATACCAAGTTGCAGATGGATAAGTGAAACAATAGATTGCAATACAGGCGGCAATGGCCAGACTGGGCAGGGAAACCACTGATACCAAAATATCAGCGCTGCCACCGCTGCGGCAGAGAGCCACAAACTTTGCGAGAGGATAGCAACAGGATCCATCAGCAGAATTGCTGCCAGGCAGCATATCCACATATCCCAACCACTCCATTGTCGGCCGCTCAATTTGAGCGCTCCCCAGGTCACAAGCGCCACCACGGTACGCAATGCAGGCGGCTGCATACCGGTAAGCCAGGCATAAAAAGCAGCGCAGCAAACTCCACCGATTAATGGCATCTGCCAGTAAATCCAACGCCCGGGGAGGAAAATTTGCCCGCCACGAATTAGCCCCGCAGCCAGTAATGCTGCAAAAGCGATGTGTAAACCCGATATCGCCATTAAATGTGCCGTACCGGTATCGCGCATTATATTTTTAATTTCTTTAGATACCGATAACCGTTCACCCATTCCTAAGCCGAGCATCACCGTCTGCCATGAATACGGCTGCAGCGTCGTTTGCAGGGATGCCAGATATTGCGCACGTAGGCTACAACCTGGTTCAATGACGCTTGCTTGCAGAAAACGTCCGGTAAGTGGCTGATGCTGGGCAATGGCATAACGCTGGCTATCAAAGCCGCCATCATTAAGTTGACCATGAACAGCACGCACTTTGAGTTTCATCGACCATCGTTGCCCGGCGCATACCGATTGTGGCAAATATTCGCCATATAGCGCGATGCCTGGCGCGGGGAATAACCGCCGCCCTTGTAGATGAGTAATTTTCCCGTAATGCGTGGTCATGCCGTCAGTGGCGGTAATCTCGACGACTGCATCCTGCGTCGCGCCAGTTAAGTTTTCTCCTGCCCACAGAATTTGCTTCGCCGCCAACACGCCCCAAAGAAAAAACAGCAATGTCAGCGTGAAATAACGGACGACTTTAACAGGAATAAATGCCAGTACGCAGACGAATACAGTCAGACTCGCAAGAGTTAATGTCCCAGGCAACTGCGGCAAAATCAGCAGCGGAAAAATCCCGCAAATTATGCACAGGCTAACTGTCGTTATTTTCATGCACTCCTCCCTGTTTTTGGAAAGTGTGCAACTTTGTTGGGTGGTTGTCTGGCGGGAGTTTTGCGTTGCCCGAGGCACGTTCAGAAGAATTTAGCAGGATGATGAAAACTGTACACAACTCTGCGAGACAGCTTCCAGAACCATATTGCAGAAATGAAAAAAGCACCCGACAGGTGCTTTTTCCGCGTTCAAGTTTTACTAAAACTTAACCGTAAATATTGGCGCGATCGCGCAGTTCTTTACCTGGTTTAAAGTGAGGAACGTATTTTCCTTCCAGCTCTACTTTATCGCCAGTCTTCGGATTACGTCCGGTACGCGGTGCGCGGTAGTGCAAAGAGAAACTGCCGAAACCGCGGATTTCAATACGCTCGCCCTGCGCAAGAGTCGAGGCCATATGCTCCAGCATCTCTTTTACTGCATCTTCAACCGTCTTGGCGGGAATGTGCGATTGCTGGGTGGCAAGTCTTTCTATCAATTCTGACTTGGTCATGATTCCTCCGGTTCCTTAAAGGCAAATTTAACGGCTGCTGTTGCTGCATTGATTAAGGGCGGCCGTAGCCGCCCTTAGTGCTTGATTACAGGACGAAACCTGCAATCTGTCAAGTAAACTCAGCAAACTTCGGAATAAAAATCCCGAAGAGTCAGAGAATTACTCGCCTTTAGCTGCTTTGAAAGCTTCAGCCATTGCGTTGTTGGAGAAGTTTGCATCTTCCTGTTTGTTAACAGTTGCGATTGCATCTTTCTCGTCAGCTTCGTCTTTCGCACGAACAGACAGGCTGATAGCGCGGTTTTTACGATCAACGCCAGTGAATTTAGCTTCAACTTCGTCGCCAACGCTCAGAACCAGGGTAGCGTCTTCAACGCGGTCACGGGATGCTTCAGAAGCACGCAGATAACCTTCAACGCCGTCAGCCAGTTCTACGGTTGCGCCTTTAGCGTCAACTGCAGTTACTTTACCGGTTACGATAGCGCCTTTCTTGTTCAGAGCAACCCAGTTGTTGAACGGATCTTCTGCGAGCTGTTTAACGCCCAGGGAGATACGTTCACGTTCTGCGTCAACCTGCAGAACAACTGCAGCGATTTCGTCGCCTTTTTTGTATTCACGAACTGCTTCTTCGCCTGCAACGTTCCAGGAGATGTCAGACAGGTGAACCAGGCCGTCGATGCCGCCGTCCAGGCCGATGAAGATACCAAAGTCAGTGATAGACTTGATTTTACCTTCAACACGGTCGCCCTTGTTGTGGGTTTCCGCGAACTGCTGCCACGGGTTAGCTTTGCACTGTTTCAGACCCAGGGAGATACGACGACGTTCTTCGTCGATATCCAGAACCATAACTTCCACTACATCGCCAACGTTAACAACTTTGGACGGGTGGATGTTTTTGTTGGTCCAATCCATTTCGGAAACGTGTACCAGGCCTTCAACGCCTTCTTCGATTTCAACGAAGCAACCGTAGTCGGTCAGGTTGGTCACGCGACCAGTCAGTTTGGTACCTTCCGGATAACGTTTAGCGATAGCTACCCACGGATCTTCGCCCAGCTGTTTCAAGCCCAGGGATACACGGGTACGTTCGCGGTCGAACTTCAGCACTTTAACAGTGATTTCGTCGCCCACGTTGACGATTTCGCTCGGATGCTTAACGCGTTTCCAGGCCATGTCAGTGATGTGCAGCAGGCCGTCAACGCCGCCCAGATCAACGAATGCACCGTAGTCAGTGAGGTTCTTAACGATACCTTTAACTTCCATGCCTTCCTGCAGGTTTTCCAGCAGCTGATCGCGCTCTGCGCTGTTTTCGGATTCGATAACGGCACGACGAGAAACAACAACGTTGTTGCGCTTCTGATCCAGCTTGATTACTTTGAATTCAAGCTCTTTGCCTTCCAGGTGCAGAGTGTCACGCACCGGACGAACGTCTACCAAAGAACCTGGCAGGAACGCACGAATACCGTTCAGCTCAACAGTGAAGCCGCCCTTAACTTTGCCGTTGATAACACCGGTAACAGTTTCAGCATCTTCGTAAGCTTTTTCCAGCGTGATCCAGGCTTCGTGACGTTTAGCTTTCTCACGGGACAGCAGAGTTTCACCGAAGCCGTCTTCTACTGCGTCCAGAGCAACGTCAACTTCGTCACCTACCTGGATTTCCAGTTCGCCCTGGGCGTTTTTGAACTGCTCAGCCGGGATGGCAGACTCAGATTTCAGACCAGCGTCAACCAGTACTACATCTTTGTCGATAGCAACAACAACGCCACGAACGATAGAACCCGGGCGGGTTTCGATTTCTTTTAAGGACTCTTCAAAGAGTTGAGCAAAAGATTCAGTCATGTTTAATCTTCAGGTTTATATTTAACGTCCACCTGGCTCCGTGCCGGATGGGGTTGTTTAACATACCCGCTGTCATTCCATTGCAACGGGGGTACTGCAAATTCGGTCGCTTATGCGAGAGCCAATTTTTGGCGCGCGTAGTGTAACGCTTTTTCAATCACTTGCTCAATGCTTAAGGTGGTGGAATCCAAAACTAAAGCATCGGCTGCCGGAACCAAGGGCGCTACCGCGCGATTACGATCGCGGTCGTCGCGTTCTTTGATCTCGGCCAAAAGGCGCTCAAAGTTAACACTAAAGCCCTTCTCCTGCAACTGTAGCATGCGGCGATGCGCACGTTCTTCCGAGGAGGCGTCAAGGAAAATTTTTACTGGCGCATCAGGGAATACCACTGTCCCCATATCGCGACCATCGGCGATCAAACCGGGTAACTCCCGGAATGCGCGTTGGCGACGCAATAATGCTTCACGAACGCGTGGGAATGCAGCGACTTGTGAAGCAGCATTCGCCACTTCCTGAGTACGAATTTCGCCGCTGACATCTTCCCCTTCGAGGATCACTTCCAGATTGCCATTGGTCGACACAAAACGTACGTCCAGATGGGATGCCAGCGGCACCAGCGCATCTTCCGACGCAACATCAACATGGTGATGTAATGCCGCCAGTGCCAGTACGCGATAAATTGCACCCGAGTCCAGCAGATGCCATTGCAACGCTTCCGCCATAGCCTTACACAAGGTGCCTTTCCCTGCACCGCTTGGGCCATCAATGGTAATAACCGGGGCAATTGCCGTCATCTTTATCTCCTTAAAACAGGCGTACCGTTAACATAACCGCGCGCATTATACGCGTCGGCGCCACAAATCGTTAACGTTGTGTGCAAAAACCAGTTTTGTCTGTATTCAGATGGGGATTTATTGCGCAATTATAGCGGGCTGGCGAAAGACCAGCCCGAAAGATGACAATGATTTACTTACCGGAGGCAATACGATCGCGGATGTGCTGTGCACGCTCTGCTGATGGTGGATGAGAGTCAAACATAGACTGAGTACGACCGCCATCCAGGCTGGCCAGTTTTTCAAAGCTACCGACCAGTCCCTGGGTGTTAATGCCACGTTTCTTCAGCAGATCAAAGGAGAAATCATCTGCTTCAGACTCTTTATCGCGGGAGTACTTAGCATTGATAGCGCCTTCTGCGATATCGCCCAGTTGCGAGCGAGAAAGCTGGGAAGCAACACCGCTGGTGGCGGAAATTGCATCACGTGCGGCAACGATCGCATAAGATGCTTTCATTTCAGCCAGCGAGTGACCCAATGCAACGTGTCCCAGTTCATGACCCAGAACGCCTTCAATTTCGTTGTCGTTCATCATGTCCATCAGGCCACTGTAGACTCGGACACAGCCGTTTGCCATCGCCCATGCGTTAACGTCGCTGGTCATATAAACCTTATAGTTGACCGGCGTACCGTTAATGTTGTTACCCAATGCTTTGGCGATTTTTGCCAGACGTTTACCGTACTTGCTGGATTTGCTTGCAACTTGATTGCCGCTGTCCATTTCGGTACAGCCCTGATTGGCAATGGCTTTTGCATCGGCGTCGCTTAACGTTGCAGCTTTATAGGCATTTAAACCGGAGCTGATAGCCATATTGGTATCAATACCGTGCGTATTTTGACACCCTGTCAGTAGTGCTGCAGAAGTCGCAATCGCCAGCAGTAATTTAGTATTCTTCATGTGAATCATCCGTTGATTAATCATATATAAATATTATGTATCAATAACTTACATTGATAATCGACGTTACCACTGTTCAAAATGACTCACAAGGTCCGAAAAAAAACGCCGGCAATGTGCCGACGCTTTTAGAAAGAAATATTTGTCTATTTATCGCCCGTTATTCAAGCTGGTTGGCTTATCCGCGCCAGTTGTTCGAAGTAATCCGGGAAGGTTTTAGCCGTACATTTGGGGTCAAGAATCGTCACTGGCGTATCTGACAATGCCACCAGCGAGAAACACATCGCCATCCGGTGATCATTGTATGTCGCGATCTCGGCAAAGTTCAGTTTTTCCGGTGGAGTTATGCGAATGAAATCGTGCCCCTCTTCAACTTCCGCACCGACTTTACGTAGCTCTGTTGCCATCGCGAACAGGCGATCCGTTTCTTTTACGCGCCAGTTATAAATATTGCGCAGCGTGGTTGTGCCTTTTGCAAATAACGCCGTCGTGGCAATGGTCATCGCCGCATCGGGAATATGGTTCATATCCATATCGATGGCGTTCAGTTCGCCACGCGTGCAGGCAATATAATCATCGCCCCAGCTAATGGTCGCCCCCATTTTTTCCAGTACATCAGCAAATCGAATATCGCCCTGCATACTGTTGCGTCCAATGCCGGTCACTTTTACCGTGCCGCCTTTGATTGCTGCTGCTGCCAGGAAGTAAGAAGCTGAAGATGCATCTCCTTCGACCAAATAAGTACCCGGAGACTGATAAGACTGCCCCCCTTTTACGACAAATTGTTGATAGTGCTGATTTTCAATCTCAACACCAAACGTTTTCATCAGGTTGAGCGTGATATCGATATAAGGTTTAGAAACCAGATCACCTTTAATACGAATAACTGTATCTTTCGGCGCAAGAGGCGCAGTCATTAACATTGCGGTGAGGAACTGGCTGGAAACGGAGCCATCAACGTCAACGTTGCCGCCAGTAAAACCGCCCTGTAAACGCAACGGTGGATAATTATCTTGTTCCAGGTAAGTGATTTTCGCTCCGCCCTGGCGCAACGCATCCACCAGGTGACCAATCGGGCGTTCTTTCATACGCGGCTCACCAGTCAGGACAATATCATTGTTTCCCAGACAAAGTGCCGCCGCCAGCGGACGCATAGCCGTTCCGGCGTTTCCAAGAAACAACTCCAGGGCACTTTCTGCGTGTAATGGACCGCCGTTACCGATGATTTCGCAACGCGTACGATCGGCTGAAAGCGTGTAACTTACCCCTAACGCCGTTAATGCATTCAGCATATGGCGCACGTCATCGCTATCAAGCAGATTAGTTAATACTGTTTTGCCGTGTGCTAATGCCGCCAGCAATAAAGCGCGGTTAGAAACGCTCTTGGAACCGGGCAGATTAATAGTGCCATCGACACGGGCGATGGGGTGCAACGTCAGGGATTCCATGAACTCAACTCTCTACAACAGAAATAAAAACCCCACAGTCTGGCTGTGGGGATTACGCAAAATGTCGGCATTAGCCGTGACGACGTTCGAACTCAACCATGAAGTCTGTCAGTGCTTTAACGCCTTCCAGCGGCATGGCGTTATAAATAGAAGCACGCATTCCGCCGACCACACGGTGACCTTTCAGCGCATGTAAGCCCGCAGCGAAAGACTCTTCGAGGAACAATTTATCAAGCGCGCTATCCGCCAACTGGAACGGCACGTTCATCCGCGAACGGTTAGCTTTCGCCACATCATTGCGGTAGAAATCGCTGTTATCAATCACCCCATACAGCAGTTCTGCTTTTTGCTGATTGATCTTATCCATTGCAACCACACCGCCGTTCGCTTTCAGCCATTTGAAGACCAGACCAGACAGATACCAGGCAAACGTTGGCGGCGTGTTAAACATGGAGTCGTTATCGTTGAGGATGGAATAATCCAGAATCGACGGACAAGCGATATTCGCTTTGCCCAGCAAATCTTCACGAACGATGACGATTGTCAGGCCAGCCGGGCCGATATTTTTCTGTGCGCCAGCGTAAATTACGCCATAACGGCTGACATCAATCGGACGGGAAAGAATGGTTGAAGAGAAGTCAGCAGCGACCACCACATCTTTGCCGAAGTCTGGCGTTTCGTCGATGGCGATACCATCAATGGTTTCATTCGGGCAGTAATGCATATAAGCAGCATTATCAGAGAGCTGCCATTCACGCATTGGCTTAACCGCACGAAGACCATCAACAGTCACTTTGGCGTCAAAGACATTTGGCGTGCAGTATTTTTTCGCTTCTTTAATGGCACTTGCCGCCCAGTAACCAGCATCAACATAATCTGCGGTGGTTTTATCACCAAGAATATTCAGCGGTACAGCAGCAAACTGACCGCGACCGCCGCCGTGGCAGAACAATACTTTGTAGTTGGAGGGGATATTAAGAAGATCACGAAAATCCTTCTCGGCTTCCTCTGCAACCTGAATGAACTCTTTGCCACGGTGACTCACTTCCATCACCGACGTACCAAGACCGTTCCAGTCGCGCAGTTCCTGTTGAGCCTGTTTAAGCACCTCTGCCGGTAGCATTGCCGGACCAGAACTAAAATTGAAGATTTGAGCCATTTCCCCTCACCACGTTGCGTTGCTATTAACCCGCGGTCAATCGATTGCGACCACAGGTAATACATTATTCCTGTGGCTATCGGTTTTATCATTCAGTGACACACATCGCAATGAGTAAAACCGTTGAGGGCAAAAATGTGGCTTGCATCACACAAAAGAATCTCTCGGATTATTAGCAAAAAGCCGATGTTTTTACTGTCAGGTCACCCGTTTTGCCCGACTTGCCTTCGTCCATTCTGGATTTGCACAGCGCGGACATAATTGTTTTTCCCCCGCGTTCATATGAATGATTTCACTGCAACGGATGCATGCATAGTCCGCCGACTCCGGCACCACTTTGTAACGCTGAGTACAGTCACTGGGTAAAATAAGTAAGCCTGGTTTTACTTTGTCATTTTCAAAGAAATAGACGCTAATTTGGCCATTGGTTTCGAGAATAGCCAGACGCACCTGCCCCAGTTGTTCCACGCCACGCAACCGTAGTTCCATAAAGAACTCAAATTCCGTCATGTTGGAGTTATTGAGTTTCGACCAGGCCAGCTCGCCATCTTCAATAATGACAACCGGTTTACCTTCCAGCAAATCTTCCAGTTTTTCACTGTGCGCCATCAACCACATCACCAGGCGGTATAACAACGCCAGGGTAATAAAGACAATAAGCACCGGGACCATCGGCACATCGTCATAAAACGCCACATCCCCCGCCGCCGACCCCAGCGTCAGAATGATTAATACTTCAAATAGCGACATTTGCCGCACGCCGCGTCTTCCTGTCATTTTGAGGAACAAAAAGACCAACACAAAGGTATAGAGACTACGTAGTGCAACTTCGCCAAGAAAATCAAAAGGCACTTTATCGAATGCCATACGGTGGAGATCGAACGCCTTCATTTTTATGCTCTTATCGTAGTTTATCCGCTAAAAGCATAGCTAACAGTTCATCAGCGTGGCGGCGGTGATAGCACCTTTGAGATAAAACCCGTATTATTGCGCGCTTTCCGTACGACTAAAGTGATTTTCATGACGCAAACATTTATCCCCGGCAAAGATGCCGCACTGGAAGATTCCATCGCTCGCTTCCAGCAAAAACTCTCCGACCTCGGTTTTCATATTGAAGAGGCCTCCTGGCTGAATCCGGTACCTAACGTCTGGTCCGTGCACATTCGCGACAAAGAGTGCTCCCTGTGTTTTACCAACGGCAAAGGCGCAACCAAAAAAGCGGCGCTGGCTTCTGCCCTCGGTGAATATTTCGAGCGTCTGTCTACCAACTACTTTTTTGCGGACTTCTGGCTGGGCGAAACCATCGCCAACGGTCCGTTCGTGCATTATCCCAACGAAAAATGGTTCCCACTGACCGAAAATGACGATGTGCCAGAAGGGCTGCTCGATGACCGTCTGCGCGCGTTTTACGATCCGGAAAATGAACTGACCGGCAGTATGCTGATTGACCTGCAATCCGGTAACGAAGATCGTGGTATTTGCGGCCTGCCGTTTACACGTCAGTCCGACAATCAGACCGTTTATATTCCGATGAATATCATTGGTAACCTGTACGTCTCTAACGGTATGTCCGCAGGTAATACCCGCAACGAAGCACGCGTTCAGGGGTTGTCCGAAGTTTTCGAACGCTACGTGAAAAACCGCATTATTGCTGAAAGCATCAGCCTGCCAGAGATCCCAGCAGACGTGCTGGCGCGTTATCCAGCAGTAGTTGAAGCGATCGAAACGCTGGAAGCGGAAGGTTTCCCGATCTTCGCATATGATGGTTCCCTTGGCGGCCAGTATCCGGTGATTTGCGTGGTACTGTTTAATCCTGCTAACGGCACCTGCTTTGCCTCATTCGGTGCGCATCCTGATTTTGGCGTTGCACTGGAACGTACCGTGACCGAGCTGCTGCAAGGTCGCGGTCTGAAAGACCTGGATGTATTTACTCCGCCAACCTTCGATGATGAAGAAGTCGCTGAACATACTAACCTCGAAACGCACTTTATCGACTCCAGCGGTTTGATCTCCTGGGACCTGTTCAAGCAGGATGCCGATTATCCGTTTGTGGACTGGAGCTTCTCCGGCACCACTGAAGAGGAGTTCGCCACGCTGATGGCTATCTTCAAAAAGGAAGATAAAGAAGTTTATATTGCCGATTACGAGCATCTGGGTGTCTATGCTTGCCGAATTATCGTGCCTGGCATGTCCGATATTTATCCGGCTGAAGATTTATGGCTGGCAAATAACAGTATGGGCAGCCATTTACGGGAAACAATTCTGTCACTGCCCGGTAGTGAGTGGGAAAAAGAAGATTATCTAAACCTCATTGAGCAACTGGATGAAGAAGGTTTTGATGACTTTACCCGCGTGCGTGAGCTGCTGGGTCTGGCGACCGGGCCAGATAATGGCTGGTATACCCTGCGTATCGGTGAGCTGAAAGCCATGCTGGCGCTGGCTGGCGGCGATATGGAACAGGCTCTGGTCTGGACCGAATGGACGATGGAATTTAATTCATCGGTGTTCAGCCCTGAACGCGCCAACTATTATCGCTGCCTGCAAACTTTATTGCTGCTTGCTCAGGAAGAAGATCGTCAACCGCTGCAATATCTGAATGCATTTATTCGTATGTACGGTGCAGATGCGGTTGAGGCAGCCAGCGCGGCAATGAGTGGCGAAGCCGCGTTTTATGGCCTACAGCCAGTGGATAGCGATCTGCACGCGTTTGCCGCGCATCAATCGTTGTTGAAGGCCTACGAAAAGCTGCAGCGCGCCAAAGCAGCATTCTGGGCAAAATAAAATCAAATAGCCTACGCAATGTAGGCTTAATGATTCGTCTGAGTTATATTACGGGGCGTTTTTTTAATGCCCCGCTTTACATATATTTGCATTAATAAAATAATTGTAATTATAAGGTTAAATATCGGTAATTTGTATTTAATAAATACGATCGATATTGTTACTTTATTCGCCTGGTGCTCCCTTTTAATTAACTGTTTTAGCGGAGGATGCGGAAAAAATTCAACTCATTTGTTAATTTTTAAAATTTATTTTTATTTGGATAATCAAATAGTTACTCCGTATTTGCATAAAAACCATGCGAGTTACGGGCCTATAAGCCAGGCGAGATATGATCTATATCAATTTCTCATCTATAATGCTTTGTTAGTATCTCGTCGCCGACTTAATAAAGAGAGAGTTAGTGTGAAAGCTGACAACCCTTTTGATCTTTTACTTCCTGCTGCAATGGCCAAAGTGGCCGAAGAGGCAGGTGTCTATAAAGCAACGAAACATCCGCTTAAGACTTTCTATCTGGCGATTACCGCCGGTGTTTTCATCTCAATCGCATTCGTCTTCTATATCACAGCAACCACTGGCACAGGCACAATGCCCTTCGGCATGGCAAAACTAGTTGGCGGCATTTGCTTCTCTCTGGGGCTGATTCTTTGTG
Source organism: Escherichia sp. E10V5 (assembly GCF_004212315.1). NCBI lineage: Bacteria > Pseudomonadati > Pseudomonadota > Gammaproteobacteria > Enterobacterales > Enterobacteriaceae > Escherichia > Escherichia sp. E10V5. Next base: position 26,624 of record NZ_RHJM01000025.1, on the reverse strand, counting down.
TTGTCTGCGGAGCCGATCTCTTTACTTCCACAGTGTTGATTGTTGTTGCCAAGGCGAGTGGGCGCATCACCTGGGGCCAGTTGGCGAAAAACTGGCTAAATGTCTATTTTGGCAACCTGGTCGGCGCACTGCTGTTTGTACTTTTAATGTGGCTTTCTGGCGAATATATGACCGCGAATGGTCAATGGGGACTAAACGTCCTACAAACCGCCGACCACAAAGTGCACCATACTTTTATTGAGGCCGTCTGTCTTGGTATCCTGGCAAACCTGATGGTATGTCTGGCAGTATGGATGAGTTATTCTGGCCGCAGCCTGATGGACAAAGCGTTTATCATGGTGCTGCCGGTCGCGATGTTTGTTGCCAGCGGTTTTGAGCACAGTATCGCAAACATGTTTATGATCCCGATGGGTATTGTAATCCGCGACTTCGCATCTCCGGAATTCTGGACCGCTGTCGGTTCTGCACCGGAAAATTTTTCTCACCTGACCGTGATGAACTTCATCACTGATAACCTGATTCCGGTTACGATCGGTAATATTATCGGCGGTGGTTTGTTGGTTGGGTTGACATACTGGGTCATTTACCTGCGTGAAAACGATCACCATTAATGGTTGTCGAAGTACGTAGTAAATAAAAAATCCACTTAAGAAGGTAGGTGTTACATGTCCGAGCTTAATGAAAAGTTAGCCACAGCCTGGGAAGGTTTTACCAAAGGTGACTGGCAGAATGAAGTAAACGTCCGTGACTTCATTCAGAAAAACTACACTCCGTACGAGGGTGACGAGTCCTTCCTGGCTGGCGCTACTGAAGCGACCACCACCCTGTGGGACAAAGTAATGGAAGGCGTTAAACTGGAAAACCGCACTCACGCGCCAGTTGACTTTGACACCGCTGTTGCTTCCACCATCACCTCTCACGACGCTGGCTACATCAACAAGCAGCTTGAGAAAATCGTTGGTCTGCAGACTGAAGCTCCGCTGAAACGTGCTCTTATCCCGTTCGGTGGTATCAAAATGATCGAAGGTTCCTGCAAAGCGTACAACCGCGAACTGGATCCGATGATCAAAAAAATCTTCACTGAATACCGTAAAACTCACAACCAGGGCGTGTTCGACGTTTACACTCCGGACATCCTGCGTTGCCGTAAATCTGGTGTTCTGACCGGTCTGCCAGATGCATATGGCCGTGGTCGTATCATCGGTGACTACCGTCGCGTTGCGCTGTACGGTATCGACTACCTGATGAAAGACAAACTGGCACAGTTCACCTCTCTGCAGGCTGATCTGGAAAACGGCGTAAACCTGGAACAGACTATCCGTCTGCGCGAAGAAATCGCTGAACAGCACCGCGCTCTGGGTCAGATGAAAGAAATGGCTGCGAAATACGGCTACGACATTTCTGGTCCGGCAACCAACGCTCAGGAAGCTATCCAGTGGACTTACTTCGGCTACCTGGCTGCTGTTAAGTCTCAGAACGGTGCTGCAATGTCCTTCGGTCGTACCTCCACCTTCCTGGATGTGTACATCGAACGTGACCTGAAAGCTGGCAAGATCACCGAACAAGAAGCGCAGGAAATGGTTGACCACCTGGTCATGAAACTGCGTATGGTTCGCTTCCTGCGTACTCCGGAGTACGATGAACTGTTCTCTGGCGACCCGATCTGGGCAACCGAATCTATCGGTGGTATGGGCCTCGACGGTCGTACCCTGGTTACCAAAAACAGCTTCCGTTTCCTGAACACCCTGTACACCATGGGTCCGTCTCCGGAACCGAACATGACCATTCTGTGGTCTGAAAAACTGCCGCTGAACTTCAAGAAATTCGCCGCTAAAGTGTCCATCGACACCTCTTCTCTGCAGTACGAGAACGATGACCTGATGCGTCCGGACTTCAACAACGATGACTACGCTATCGCTTGCTGCGTAAGCCCGATGATCGTTGGTAAACAAATGCAGTTCTTCGGTGCGCGTGCAAACCTGGCGAAAACCATGCTGTACGCAATCAACGGCGGTGTTGACGAAAAACTGAAAATGCAGGTTGGTCCGAAGTCTGAACCGATCAAAGGCGACCTCCTGAACTACGATGAAGTGATGGAGCGCATGGATCACTTCATGGACTGGCTGGCTAAACAGTACATCACTGCACTGAACATCATCCACTACATGCACGACAAGTACAGCTACGAAGCCTCTCTGATGGCGCTGCACGACCGTGACGTTATCCGCACCATGGCGTGTGGTATCGCTGGTCTGTCCGTTGCTGCTGACTCCCTGTCTGCAATCAAATATGCGAAAGTTAAACCGATTCGTGACGAAGACGGTCTGGCTATCGACTTCGAAATCGAAGGCGAATACCCGCAGTTTGGTAACAACGATCCGCGTGTAGATGACCTGGCTGTTGACCTGGTTGAACGTTTCATGAAGAAAATTCAGAAACTGCACACCTACCGTGACGCTATCCCGACTCAGTCTGTTCTGACCATCACTTCTAACGTTGTGTATGGTAAGAAAACCGGTAACACCCCAGACGGTCGTCGTGCTGGCGCGCCGTTCGGACCGGGTGCTAACCCGATGCACGGCCGTGACCAGAAAGGTGCTGTAGCTTCCCTGACTTCCGTTGCTAAACTGCCGTTCGCTTACGCTAAAGATGGTATCTCTTACACCTTCTCTATCGTTCCGAACGCACTGGGTAAAGACGACGAAGTTCGTAAGACCAACCTGGCTGGTCTGATGGATGGTTACTTCCACCACGAAGCGTCCATCGAAGGTGGTCAGCACCTGAACGTTAACGTGATGAACCGTGAAATGCTGCTCGACGCGATGGAAAACCCGGAAAAATATCCGCAGCTGACCATCCGTGTATCTGGCTACGCAGTACGTTTCAACTCGCTGACTAAAGAGCAGCAGCAGGACGTTATTACTCGTACCTTCACTCAATCTATGTAATTAGATTTGACTGAAATCGTACAGTAAAAAGCGTACAATAAAGGCTCCACGAAAGTGGGGCCTTTTTTAGCAAGAGAGCCTTTTTTGTCAGCTATCTATACTTTAAGGTAACTGCCAAAACAGACTCGACGTAGCCTTCGAGCTGCGCACCAACACGGCCTCAGATGGGCCACATCTGGAGAAACACCGCAATGTCAGTTATTGGTCGCATTCACTCCTTTGAATCCTGTGGAACCGTAGACGGCCCGGGTATTCGCTTTATCACCTTTTTCCAGGGCTGCCTGATGCGCTGCCTGTATTGCCATAACCGCGACACCTGGGACACGCATGGCGGCAAAGAAGTTACCGTTGAAGATTTAATGAAAGAGGTGGTGACCTATCGCCACTTTATGAATGCTTCAGGCGGTGGCGTTACCGCATCCGGCGGTGAAGCAATCCTGCAAGCTGAATTTGTTCGTGACTGGTTCCGCGCCTGCAAAAAAGAAGGCATTCATACCTGCCTGGACACCAACGGTTTTGTTCGTCGTTACGATCCAGTGATTGATGAACTGCTGGAAGTGACCGATCTGGTAATGCTCGATCTCAAACAGATGAACGATGAGATCCACCAGAATCTGGTCGGCGTTTCCAATCATCGTACGCTGGAGTTCGCCAAATATCTGGCGAACAAAAATGTGAAAGTCTGGATCCGCTACGTTGTTGTCCCAGGCTGGTCTGACGATGACGATTCAGCGCATCGCCTCGGTGAATTTACCCGTGATATGGGCAACGTTGAGAAAATCGAGCTTCTCCCCTATCACGAGCTGGGCAAACACAAATGGGTGGCGATGGGTGAAGAGTACAAACTCGATGGTGTGAAACCACCGAAGAAAGAGACCATGGAACGCGTGAAAGGTATTCTTGAGCAATATGGTCATAAAGTAATGTTCTAATTTCCCCGTAAAGCGGCAACTTTATTGAGTTGCCGCTTTGTTATTCCGCGCTTCATTCTGCAGAACTAACCACAATGATTAGTTCGTATTCGCTTTACGAGCCAATAGCGGGAATATCAACCCTAACCCCACCAGCACAAATGGTGTAGCGATATTCAGCGCTAGTTGGAAGGTCCACTCTGCAGTGAAGGCTTCCATTTTCGGGAAGATTCCCGTCAAACAGGCAAAAGCAGTAAAGGCAAAACACCAAATCCCGACAGTCATCGCCAGAGACTTATTACGAATAAAGACATATTCCGGCTTATATTTCTGCGCCAGGCGAACTACTGCAATAAACGCCACGAACACCCACAAATAACGCAGTGGCATCACTACTGAGTTCAAATTGAGCAGCCATTTGTAGAGATTATTCATGTCACCAATACCCAGTGTTGGCAGCATAATCAGAATCGCCACCAGCACCAGGGTCAGTAGATAACCATTAACCGGTGTACCTGAATCATTGGTCCGGCACAATCTGGCAGGAATATATTTACTATCCGCATCACCTAATAACACTTTCAGAGGAGCATCGATGGAGAACACCAGAGCGGCGACTTGTCCCAGGGTATTTGCAATGGCGTAAATCACCATTAGGGTATTCCCCATGTTGTAATACTCGCCCAGCTTCTGAAAAGCGTAATACTGACCGTTAGTCATTAAGTCATCAGGAATATTACGCGAGTCAAACATCATCCCCATTGCGAGAGAGCCCAGAATGGCACAAACCGCAACCATCACCGCCAGGCATAGCATCCCTTTTGGAAATTCTTTTCCTGGGTTGCGCGTCTGATTAACGTAGGGAGAAATCTTCTCTGCACCGCCAACCGCGAAAACCAGCATTGAAATAGTGGTAATATAGGTAAAATCGATATGGGGAATGAACGTTTCCCAGGTAATGTTCGTGGTCGCAATATGCACTTCAGTAATCGCAGGCGCGGTTACTGCCATCGCCACATACAGGAGCGACATGATAAACATCGCAATCCCTGCCACAGAACCGACGATTTTCAGCGATTTCATACCACGTGAAGCGATCCACATAAAGAAGACAAACAGCACCAGCGTTAACCCCTGTAACGCTACGACTGAATATTCTTTGATTAACGAACCGTCACCTTTCATCGCCCAGCCGAGCGCAATCAGAATGGCCTGTGGTTTTTGTGCCAGATAGGGTATATGCACCACCCAATAGGTCCACGCGGCAAGATAAGCCAATCCGGGGCCCATTGTGTGCTTAATCCAGGTACTGACTCCGCCTTTCCCATCTTTAAAAGTCGACCCCAACTGACCGACAATCAATGCATATGGTGTAAAATAGAGCGCAAATATAAACAGCCATGAAAAAACAACGACCAACCCCTGGTTGGCATAATTATTAACAACATTGCCAAATCCCCAAACCGTAATAAAAGACATCAGTGCAATGTTGTACCAGCGCAACTGTTTTTCCTGAACGTTCCCAGCCATAGTTCGATCCTTCGCTATTTTTTTAATAGATATCTGTAAAACGAGGGATTATGCGCGGCTAATAAGAAGTACGAAAATAGCGGAATGAAAAATTATAACCTGCTGCACAATTTATTTTTCCATAAATGAAATTTGGTAAAAGCAAGTTGTATAGAGGAAACAAAAAAACAGAGTGCGATACAGCATGTTCACACTCTACACTAATTCATTTACACATGAGCGACAGGTTTGGGTGTATGACCGGCGTTACGCAGCAGCATCAATAAGTAGATAAATGACACACTGGCAATCATAATAAATAACAGTTTATCGGAAAAATTCTGCATCAGTATGGCGGTAAAAGACGGACCAAGCAGACTACCGACTGTATAACTCAACAGTAAAGCCTGATTCATCGCCACCAGTTGATGATGTTCAACCTTCTCACAAGCCCAGGCCATCGCTACTGGATACAGCGTGAACCCCGCAGCACCGAGAATAAACAATGAAGGCGCCATCGCAGCCTGGCTTAACATTGCAATACTACCAAGAATGACAACAAAAACCTGAACGCGCAGTACCAGTAGACGACCAAATTTATCCGCCAGACGCCCAATAGGCCACTGCCCAAGGATTCCTGCGCTGACCAGTACAGCCATCCAGAAACCGATGCTGGCGTTATTGATCCCCTGATGGTTAAGATACAATGGCATCAGACCATACAGAGAGCCCAGGACAATCCCGGAGATAATACAGCCATTGACCCCAAGCCGTGCCTGGCGGAGTTTAAGCATTGATGTAATCGGCGTAGCCGGATGTTTTTCCGTTTGCTGATTCAGAATACGAGTAAACAACAACGGTAAGATGCCTGCCAGTATCAAACCCGTTGCCCACGGTAACACGGCCATCAGCTCAGTCGACACTTTGCTGACCAGCAACTGGCCCAGAAACGTCCCCACGTAATAGACCATCATATAAGCGGCAAGTAGTCGCCCACGATTACGTGAGGTCCCGCTGCACATCAGCGCACTTTCGACCACAACCCAAATCATAGCGCAACCAACGCCTGCGACAAAACGCCAGGTTAACCAGCTCCAGAAACCAATCATCAGGCCAAGCCCGGCACAGCCCGCCGCAAAAATAAACGAGGCCATGTAATAGCTACGATTAAATCCAAAACGTTTAATGACATACCCTGTCAGTAAAGTCCCCACCAGATTGCCGGTAAAATAGGACGAACTGACGACGCCGACCTGCCATGTGGGCAAGTGCTCCTGGGCGAGCCATAGCGGCACGAGTGTATTTAACACTGCGATCGCTAAGGTCAACAAAAGCAGGCCAGACAGCAAAAGCATGACAGGCCGGGTATACGTGGACATGGATAAAAACCGTGAGGAAGTTCAAATTTTATGCGCATCATGCCACCGCTAAAAACATTGTCAATGGGGTAAAATACCCCCATAACGCAGCGGCTGTATTATCGATTGATATTACTCATTCATAACACTAATAATAAAAAGACAATTAATCTCATCTACTTGTTTTTATTGATCTAACACAAACATCATGCGCTTCGTTCAGTCGAAAAATTTCATGGTCACAGCAAACTAAGATTTCCCGTCTATGCTTTCAAGGCAACGCATCGCGCCTGAACGCTTTCAGGCGTATCACTGACTCTCGAAAGGAGAAGAGAATGACCAAACCGTATGTTCGTCTCGATAAAAATGATGCTGCTGTTTTGTTAGTTGATCACCAGGCTGGTTTGCTTTCCCTTGTGCGGGATATTGACCCCGACAAATTCAAAAATAACGTGCTGGCGCTGGGTGACTTAGCAAAATATTTCAATCTCCCCACCATTCTCACCACCAGTTTTGAAACCGGCCCTAACGGCCCATTAGTCCCCGAGCTGAAAGCACAGTTTCCGGATGCGCCTTATATTGCGCGTCCTGGAAATATTAACGCCTGGGATAACGAAGATTTTGTCAAAGCAGTTAAAGCGACAGGTAAAAAACAACTGATTATTGCAGGGGTGGTAACCGAGGTTTGCGTAGCATTCCCGGCGCTTTCGGCTATTGAAGAAGGGTTTGATGTCTTTGTGGTAACCGACGCTTCTGGAACCTTTAACGAGATTACCCGGCATTCAGCGTGGGATCGTATGTCACAAGCTGGCGCTCAATTGATGACATGGTTCGGCGTGGCTTGTGAGCTGCACCGCGACTGGCGTAACGATATTGAGGGGCTGGCGACGTTGTTCTCTAACCACATTCCTGATTATCGTAATTTGATGACCAGTTATGACACGTTAACGAAACAGAAATAAGAGAGAACCGGGGCCGAAACCCCGGTTATTACACCTTAACTGGCAACGGCCATGCCAACGGTCATGTGCAAACCGTAGAATACCCCGCGGCCGATTAATTCCCCTGCAAGAAGCAGGATGAATGATACGGAAAGCAGAGGCACCGCAGGCTGAAAGCCTTTCACCTGCGGTGCAATCCACAAGCACAGTGCCACGGCCAAAAGCACAATCCGCCAGGACATCAGCGCACCGTAGTCAGGCACCAGTGCGGCAGCCTGTTGCACTGAACTATGAATGGTCGCCAGTTCTGCGCCCTGCATTACTGACATCACGCCACTCACCACCAGTGCCAACACGGAAATTGCAGGCAACAGACGCATCGCCCATCCATCGACGCCTGCCAGGCTCAGCAACAGGTAACCCAGCAACGGTCCGCCCATAAACATGGTCAGGAAGAAGCCCATCGGCGTCCAGATGCTGTACCAGGTCGGTACGGTATCGATGCTGTTATAGACACGCACCATCATCCAGACAAAGACCACGCCGAGAACCATCGTCACCACCAGCCAAAGCGTGCGTAATGCCGGTGACAATTTTTTCAGCATCGCCAACAACCAGCCAATTCCGCCTACGGCAAAAAAGATCGAACCGCTGGCGATTTCGTTACTCAGAGCTGAAGCCCCTACCCGGTTAAGCGAGTTAAAGGCGCGCATTGGTGAGCCAAGATGGAGCATAGAGGCGATAAACCCAATGCCCATCAGAACCCATAAGCCAAACATGCAGGCGATAACACGCTGCTGGGCTTCTGCTCGCAGATCGCCTTTGAGCAGTGCCAAAGCCAGAACGATAAAACCGCCCACCACACATTGCCCGAAGACCGTGAAGATCATCAGCGGCCATTCATGCCATCCACTTCCCATCTCACACCTCCTTCGGGTTTGCCAGATAGCCAGTGGTATCCCCGGTTGGGCGGCTATTGGCGTTAGGTTTAATCACAATATTCGGTTTGGTGAAGTGCGCACGCGGCAACGGCGCAACAGCCGCCAGATCGCCGTGTTTTTTACGCAGCTCGTCGATAGGTCCGAAATCCAGCGCCCGTAGCGGGCAAGATTCGACGCAGATCGGTTTTTTACCTTCTGCGACGCGGTCATAGCAACCATCACATTTGGTCATATGACCTTTGGTTGCGTTGTACTGCGGTGCGCCATACGGGCAGGCCATATGGCAGTAACGACAGCCAATACACACATCTTCATCGACAACGACAAAACCATCTTCACGTTTATGCATTGCACCGCTTGGGCAGACTTTGGTACAAGCCGGATCTTCGCAGTGGTTGCATGAAATCGACAAATAGTAGGCAAATACGTTTTGATGCCAGACGCCGTTATCTTCCTGCCAGTCTCCACCAGCATATTCATAAATGCGGCGGAAACTAACTTCCGGCGTCAGATCTTTGTAGTCTTTACAGGCCAGCTCGCAGGTTTTGCAACCGGTGCAACGGCTGGAATCAATAAAAAATCCATACTGGGTTGTCATCGGTTACTCCTTACACCTTTTCAACCTGAACAAGGTTCGTATGTGATGGATTCCCCTTGGCAAGAGGAGACGGACGTTGAGTGGTCAGTACGTTAATACAACCGCCCTTATCGACACGTTTCGCATCCGGGTCATACCAGGCACCTTCGCCCAATGCGACCACGCCCGGCATCATTCGTGGCGTCACTTTCGCCTCAATATGGACTTCACCACGATCGTTAAAGATCCGCACCTTATCGCCGTTGCTGATACCACGTTTTTGCGCATCAAGTGGGTTGATCCACATTTCCTGACGGCAAGCTGCTTTCAGCACGTCTACGTTACCGTAAGTCGAGTGAACACGAGATTTGTAATGGAAACCCGTAAGCTGCAGCGGATACTGTTTGTTCAGCGGATCCTGATAGCTTTCAAAGCCCGGTGTGTAGATCGGCAGCGGATCGATCACATCGCCTTCCGGCAATTCCCAGGTGGCGGCAATGTCAGCCAGCGCCTGTGAATAGATCTCAATTTTGCCCGATGGCGTGGTCAATGGATTAGCCTGCGGATCTTCACGGAAGGCTTTGTAAGCAACGTGATGCCCTTGCGGATCGCGCTTTTTAAAGATCCCTTGTTTGCGGAACTCTTCAAAGGTTGGCAGTTCCGGAATCGCTTCGCGTGACTGGGCATACAGGTGACGCATCCACTCTTCCTGGGTACGACCTTCAGTAAACTGTTGCTCGACGCCAAGACGTTTTGCCAGTTCGCTGGTCATCTCGTAGATAGTCTTACATTCAAAGCGCGGTTTAATCACCTGATCGTTAAAAATCACGTAAGACATATTCCCGCAGGATGCATCCAGCGCAAAGTCCATCTGTTCGGAGGCAGTGCAGTCCGGCAGCAGGATGTCAGCATATTTCGCCGATGAGGTCATGTGGCAGTCGATAACCACAATCAGCTCACACTTCTTATCATCCTGGAGGATTTCATGGGTACGGTTGATTTCCGAATGCTGGTTAATCAGGCAGTTACCGGCATAGTTCCAGATCATCTTGATCGGAACATCCAGCTTATCTTTCCCGCGCACACCGTCACGCAGTGCCGTCATTTCCGGGCCACGTTCAATGGCATCGGTCCACATAAACATGGAAATGCTGGTCTGAATCGGGTTATCCAGGGTAGGCATCCGCACAAACGGTAAGCTGTATGAACCTTCTCGCGCACCGCTGTTACCACCGTTAATACCGACGTTCCCGGTGAGGATTGCCAGCATCGAAATGGCACGCGTGGCGATTTCACCGTTGGCATGGCGCTGCGGCCCCCACCCCTGGCTGATAAATGCCGGTTTGGTGCTACCGATTTCACGAGCAAGTTTGATGATTTTATCTGCCGGGATACCGGTAATTTGCGAGGCCCATTCCGGTGTTTTGGCAACACCGTCTGGCCCATCACCCAGAATATACGCTTTGTAGTGACCATTTTTCGGCGCGCTGGCAGGCAACGTTTTTTCGTCGTAGCCGACACAATATTTGTCGAGGAATTCCTGATCAACCAGGTTTTCGGTGATCATGACATACGCCAGACCGTTAACCAATGCCGCATCTGTTCCCGGACGAATCGGGATCCATTCATCTTCGCGTCCGGCGCCCGTATCGGTATAGCGCGGATCGATAATGATCATACGTGCATTTGATTTTTGCCGCGCCTGCTCCAGGTAATAGGTCACCCCGCCGCCGCTCATACGCGTCTCGCCAGGGTTGTTACCAAATAGCACCACCAGTTTACTATTTTCGATATCTGACGGACTGTTGCCATCGGCCCAGCCGCCATAGGTATAGTTCAAACCTTCGGCTATTTGCGCCGAGGAGTAGTCACCATAATGGTTCAGATAACCGCCGCAGCAGTTCATCAAACGCGCTACCAGAGTATTTCCCGGCGGCCAGGAACGGGTCATGGTGCCGCCCAGCGTACCGGTACCATAGTTCAGATAGATGGATTCGTTACCGTACTCTTTTATCAGGCGCTGCATATTCGTGGCGATGATATCGTAGGCTTCTTCCCAACTAATACGCTCAAACTTACCTTCGCCACGAGCACCTACTCGTTTCATCGGATATTTCAGGCGGTCGGGATTGTAAACGCGGCGACGCATAGAACGCCCACGCAGGCACGCGCGCACCTGGTGCAGTCCTTCGTAATTGTCATCCCCGGTATTATCCGTTTCGACATATTTGATTTCGCCGTCCACTACATGCATACGCAGTGGACAGCGGCTGCCACAGTTAACAGTACAGGCGCTCCATATCACCTTTTCGTCTGAATTTGCCGGAGCGACACTATTAGCAGCGTGCGCAATCCGGCTAAAGGGTAATGTTAACGCGCTGCTGGCCATCGCCAGGCCGCCGATCGCTGTCGTTTTTACCAAACCACGGCGACTCACCTCAGCAGCCAATACCGCATCAGGAATTTTCGTTTTCATAATGGCTCACTCAAGCTTGCTTACGATTGATTCCAGTAACAAACCGTCTTATGTAATTATTTTCATAGCGGCACGCTATATAGGTTTGTATACATCGAATAATTTGAAAATCAACGGGATAGGTAGATTTTCACTCGAAAGTAGTATTGCGCTTAAGTCAGCTGTAATTATTGTTTGGTATCAAAGGGAGATAAAAAAAGCGCCCGCAGGCGCTTTTTAGATTCAGAATAGTTGGATATTAGCCGATATATTCCAGTCCGTTCATATACGGGCGCAGAACTTCTGGTACTTCAATACGACCATCAGCCTGCTGATAGTTTTCCATTACCGCAACCAGCGTACGACCAACAGCCAGACCAGAACCGTTCAGGGTATGAACCAGACGGGTTTTCTTGTCAGACTTACTGCGGCAACGTGCCTGCATACGACGCGCCTGGAAATCCCAGACGTTGGAGCAGGAAGAGATCTCGCGGTAGGTATTCTGCGCCGGGATCCATACTTCCAGGTCGTAAGTTTTGCAAGCGCCAAAGCCCATGTCGCCAGTGCAAAGGATGATTTTGCGGTACGGCAGGCCCAGCAGTTGCAGGACTTTCTCCGCATGACCAGTCATCTCTTCAAGTGCCGCCATTGAATCTTCCGGACGCACGATCTGAACCATTTCAACTTTGTCGAACTGGTGCATACGAATCAGACCACGGGTATCACGACCATAAGAACCGGCTTCAGAACGGAAGCATGGGGTATGAGCGGTCATTTTGATCGGCAGATCATCTTCATCGATGATTTCACCGCGAACCAGGTTGGTCAGCGGAACTTCTGCAGTTGGGATCAGCGCGTAGTTACTGGTATCAGCTTCTTCTTCCAGCGGACGAGTATGGAACAGATCGCCAGCAAACTTCGGCAACTGACCCGTACCATACAGCGTATCCTGGTTAACCAGGTACGGGACATAGTTTTCGCTATAGCCATGCTGCTCGGTGTGCAGGTCCAGCATAAACTGCGACAGTGCGCGGTGCATGCGAGCGATCTGCCCTTTCATCACCACAAAGCGCGAACCTGTCAGCTTAACCGCTGCCGCAAAGTCGAGGCCGGAGTGCATTTCACCCAGCGTCACGTGGTCACGAACTTCGAAGTCAAATTCACGCGGGGTACCCCAGCGGCTGACTTCAACGTTGTCATTTTCATCTTTACCAACCGGCACTTCATCTGCAGGCAGGTTAGGGATTGTCAGCGCGATATCGCGAATTTCAGCCTGTAAAGCATCCAGCTCGGCTTTTGCTGCATCCAGCTCTTCGCCCAGTTTGTTCACTTCCAGACGTAAAGGCTCGATATCTTCCCCGCGCGCTTTCGCCTGGCCGATGGATTTCGATCGAGAGTTACGCTCTGCTTGCAGGTTTTCCGTTTTGACCTGCAATACTTTACGACGCTCTTCAAGAGCGCCCAGCTTATCTACATCCAGCTTAAAGCCCCGGCGTGCCAGTTTTTCAGCGACTGCGTCTGGCTCATTACGCAGCAGATTGGGATCGAGCATGCTTATCCTGTGCTTATCGAATTAAATGGGAGATGTGGCCACAGCCTGCGACCACAGGGATACAGTAACAACATTACCGCAACGATAACATTAACGGTAGCGTTTTATGGGGCTATTTTGATCCTGTTCAGCCAGCCAGGCGAGCTTTTCGCCAATCTTGCCTTCAAGGCCTCTGTTTGTCGGGAAATAATAGCGCGTTTGTGCTATTTCCGGCGGGAAGTAAACCTCACCGGCAGCATAAGCGTTTGCTTCATCGTGGGCGTAACGATATTCCTGCCCGTAGCCCATTTCCTTCATCAGTTTGGTTGGCGCATTACGCAGGTGTACCGGCACGTCATAATCCGGACGTTCACGGGCATCAGCTAACGCGGCTTTAAACGCGGTGTAGACAGCGTTACTTTTTGGCGCACAAGCGAGATAAACAATCGCCTGGGCAATGGCGCGTTCACCTTCTGCCGGACCTACGCGGGTAAAGCAATCCCAGGCAGCAATCGCCACCTGCATCGCCCGCGGATCGGCGTTACCGATATCTTCTGAAGCAATCGCCAGGCAGCGACGTGCGACATATAACGGATCACCGCCCGCAGTAATAATCCGCGCATACCAGTACAGCGCCGCATCAGGTGCGCTACCGCGTACCGATTTATGCAGCGCGGAAATCAGATCGTAAAAGCGATCACCTTTGTTATCAAAACGAGCGCTACGCTCACCAGCAATTTCGGTGAGTAACTCAGGCTTCAGGACACGTTTGCCGCTGTCATCGACTTCGGCCATATCCGCCATCATTTCCAGCGTATTTAACGCCCGGCGCGCGTCGCCATTCACCAGTTCAGCAATCGCGCGGCGTGTTTCATCTGGCAGAACAATATCCTGCCCACCGTAGCCGCGGGTTTTGTCTTCCATCGCCTGAGTCAGTACTTGCTCTATATCCTCGGTGGTCAGGGATTTGAGCAAATAGACACGAGCACGGGAAAGCAGCGCCGAATTAAGCTCAAACGACGGGTTTTCAGTGGTTGCACCAATAAACGTGATGGTGCCATCTTCAATGTGTGGCAGAAACGCATCCTGTTGGCTTTTATTAAAGCGATGCACTTCATCGACAAACAAAATGGTACGGCGACCGGCATTGCGGTTTTGCCGCGCGCGCTCTATCGCTTCGCGAATTTCTTTCACGCCAGAAGTGACAGCAGAAATACGTTCCACATCAGCATTTGCATAGCGGGCGATCACTTCGGCAAGGGTAGTTTTACCGGTACCTGGCGGCCCCCAGAGGATCATGGAATGCAGATGTCCGGCTTCGATAGCGCGCGGCAACGGCTTCCCCGCAGCCAGCAAATGTTGCTGGCCAATATACTGTGCTAAATTTTCTGGCCGCATACGTGCGGCCAGAGGTTGAAAAGTATTATCCGAAAAATCGAGCGACAGATTGCTCACTCAGGTGCCTCTACTTACGTTGATCATCTACCGTTACGCCTTGCGGCGGGGTGAAGGTAAATTTCGCTGCATCCACAGCACCGTTTTGCTGGGATTTCAGCTGATAACTGCTGCGTTGATCGTCCTGTTCCACCGCGCTGAATTGATGGATGGTGCCATCACGGCCCACGTTAATAGTGAACTGCTTCAGATTGCCATTGCTGGCTTTCGGCGTCAGGACAAAATCATCGCCGTTCTGTTTGATGTTGTACTGCTGCCAGTCGCTGGACTGGTTACGTGCGATCAGCATAAATGGCGTATTCCCGGTGGCATCTTTCAGCCAGGTCGCCGTAGCCTGTTCAACAAACGGGTTATAGAACCACAATGTTTTACCGTCGGAAACCAGAATGCTTTCATCAGGTTGCGTCATATGCCAGTTGAATAAGTTTGGACGTTTCACCCACAGATCGCCCTGACCTTCCTGCACCGCCGCGCCGCTACCGTCAGTTACTTTTTGCGTAAAGCTGGCGTGGAAGCTGCTGACTTTATCCAGACGGCTTTTCAGATCGCTTGCGGCATCAGCCCAAACACTGGACGCCACTAAACTTGAGAGTAATGCACAGGTGATGGCAATTTTTTTCATCATTGTTCCTCAAATTACGTCACTCCCGATCGGGAGTTCCCTCTACTCTCTATTCCAGGCTAATAATCAGCTTGAGGAAAGAAGAAAATACTGAATTTTCAGTTGATAGAGTGCCGGATGCGACGCTATCGCGTCTTATCCGGCCTACGATGCACTAATTAGTCAAACGGTGGCGGAGCCAGTACTTCACGATTACCGTTGTGACCCTGTTCGCTGACGATCCCTTGCGCTTCCATCTGTTCAACAATGCGTGCAGCACGGTTGTAACCGATGCGGAACTGACGCTGAACACCAGAAATAGACGCTTTGCGTTTTTCAGTGACAAACGCCACCGCCTGATCGAACAGCGGATCCAGTTCTTCAGCACCGTCGAAACCACCAGCTCCGCCTTCGCTTTCGCTATCGGAGGTGATGCCATCTACATACTGCGGACGACCACGCGCTTTCCAGTCCTGCACCACGGCATGAACTTCCTGATCGCGAACAAAAGCACCATGGACACGTACCGGCATGGTTGAGTTCGGCCCGGAGTAAAGCATATCCCCCATACCAAGCAGTGATTCCGCGCCAGCCTGATCAAGAATGGTACGTGAGTCGATCTTGCTGGATACGGTAAAGGCGATACGGGTTGGAATGTTCGCTTTAATCAGCCCCGTAATAACATCCACCGAAGGGCGCTGCGTTGCCAGCACGAGGTGAATACCTGCGGCACGGGCTTTTTGCGCCAGACGCGCAATCAACTCTTCCACTTTTTTACCTACCGTCATCATCAGGTCGGCAAATTCATCCACCAGCACTACAATGTACGGCTCTTTTTTCAGCACTGGATGCTGGGCATCCATACTGTCACCTGGCTTCCAGTACGGGTCTGGAATCGGACGCATCATTCGGTCCGCTTCAGCAATTTTTTCGTTATACCCCGCAAGATTACGCACTCCCAGTGCCGACATCAGCTTATAACGGCGTTCCATTTCATTTACGCACCAGCGCAGAGCGTTGGCAGCATCTTTCATGTCTGTTACGACTTCCGTTAACAGATGCGGGATGCCTTCATAAACCGAAAGCTCCAGCATTTTCGGGTCGATCATAATGAAACGAACATCTTCCGGCTGCGCTTTATAGAGCATGCTCAGGATCATGGCGTTTACACCCACCGACTTACCGGAACCAGTGGTCCCCGCAACCAGCAAGTGAGGCATTTTAGCCAGATCGGCTACGACCGGATCGCCTGCGATATCTTTACCCAAAACAATCGTCAGCGGCGATGGGTTATCACGGAACTTCGCGTTATCCAGCACTTCGCGCAGATAAACGGTTTGTCGTTTTTTGTTCGGCAACTCCAGACCTACGTAAGGTTTACCAGGAATGACTTCAACCACACGCACCGCCACGGTCGACAATGAACGGGCAAGGTCGCGTGACAGGTTAGAAATACGTGCGGCTTTTACGCCCGGCGCCAGATTCAACTCAAAACGGGTGATTACAGGTCCTGGTGAATAATTGACCACATCAGCTTTAATGCGGAAATCGGCCAGCCGTGCTTCTACCAGACGCGCCATTTGCTCAAGCGCAAAGGTATCTACTGGCTCAACTTCGCTTGGCGGTGGTTTCAGCAAATCCAGCGAGGGTAGTGGCGTCGTTGGTTTATGCAACGGACGGCTATCACCGTTGCGCATTAACAACGGATGAAGCAGGGTATCCTGCGGCTGTGGTGCTACCGGTTGCTGCGGCTG
>NZ_RHJM01000025.1:0-9521 GCF_004212315.1 Escherichia sp. E10V5 | reverse complement strand
GCTGCTGATATTGCGGCTGCGGCGCTACTGGCTGCTGCGGCGCTACCGGTTGCTGTGGCTGCTGATACTGCTGCTGCGGCGCTACCGGTTGCTGTGGTTCAACAATGGGCGTAAACAGTGGCTCGTGTGGGCCATCATCCACCAACGCTTTCATCGGTGAAAATTCAAAATCATTCAGCGAGAATGGATTTGCTCCCGCAGGTTGTTCACCGGAATAACGTTGCTGCTGAGTCTGGGCAAACTGACGAGCCAGTTCAGCCTCCGCCGCTGCATCTTCATCTTCAGGGTTAACTGGCGCATCATGCTGATACTGTTCACCATAGCGTTGCTGCTGTGCCTGGGCAAACTGACGTGCCAACTCATCTTGCTGCATCGCATCGATTTCATCATCGTTATACTGATCGCCAGAATCGTATTGATTGCGCTGCGCTTCGCGAGCTTTCTCTTCGGCGGCTCGTTGTGAAGGTAGTTTAATGCCATACGATGCCAGTTCACGACGAGTCGGAACACGAATACGCTTTGGTCGTGGCAACTGCGGGCCTATCCCCTCTTTCACTTGTGGTCGAGGTCCACCGCTATTTGCCAGGCTAAAAACAGGTGCAGCAACCGTTGCTGCGGCCCCCGTCGCCAGAGTCGCTTTCTTCACGCCCGATGCCAGCGGCGAAACAGCAGCCACGGCTTCTACCGGAGGGACTGCGGCAGCAGTCGGCGATGACTGAACAGATTTAGCTGACTGAACAGGTCTAACAGGCTCAGGTTCTTTAACTGGTTCAGGAATAGGCTGATACCAAGCGGCGAGCTGCTCACGTTCGCGCGCACGCTTCTCTTCAACTTCTTCAAAGTAGTAAAGCGGCGGACGCGCAGGTTTTGTTTCTTCAACAACCGGTTCAGGTTCTACAACAGGCGGCTGTTCAACCGGTTGCGGCTGTTGACGCAACGTCTCCTGAACGGCTGGCTGCTGGTAGGTTTGCTCAGGCTGGTATGTAGACTGCGCCGCAAAAGTGGATTGTGTCCCCTCGGCTTGCCACGCGTTATCAGCCACTGGTTGTTCAGGCACTGGTGCATAATATGGTTGTTGAACAGGTTGTTCTACAGCAGGCGCATAATATGGCTGCTGAACCGACTGTTCAGGCACTGGTGCATAATATGGTTGTTGAACAGGTTGATCCGCAACAGGCGCATAATACGGCTGCTGAACCGGCTGTTCAGGCACTGGTGCGTAATATGGTTGTTGAACAGGTTGTTCCGCAACAGGCGCATAATATGGCTGCTGTGACTGCACAGGTTGTTGCGGATAACCTTCCAGCGCTGGGGCAATGACCGAATCGCCCGTTTGCGGCCTTGGCGCAGGCTGCCAGGCAACAGCAGGTTGAGCAGGTGGAACATCAACCGACGCAACAGGCGGCGTTTGAGTAACAGGTTCAACCGGAGCTGCCCAGCTTTGCGTCGCCGTGGTAGCAGCAGCTGCCGCAGCAACAGGTTCGGTAATTGGTGCACCGTTTAATAATGGATCGTATTCGTCATATTCTGGCTGCGTTGCACGGTTGCCCGAAAAGAGGACATCATCAGGATCAGCGGCTACGCCGCGCGCAGTGTAGGTAATGTCGTCTTCATCATCCATCCGCTTACCGGAGAACAATGCAGCGTCTGTTTGCCGCCCCATCGGATTGATGAATTTTTCCGCCAGACGTTTACGACGCGCTAACGCGCCACGAAGAATACGAGCACGGCGCGATTCATGCTGTTTGCCGTTTTTTTCGTCTTCATACTCTTCGTCGTCTTCATACTCTTCTTCATCAACCCAGGTATCATCGCGACGAGTGCGGTTACTGGCGAAAGTGAGGATGTTTAAAATCCAGCCCCCCAGTTTTTCGGCAATGGTCACCCAGGACCAGCCGGTAAACAGCGTCAGGCCAGCCGCCCAAACACAGAGCAGCGCAATGGTCCCGCCACTGCTGTGCAACAGCGGCTGCAGCGTAGTGCTTAATAAACTACCGATTACACCACCGGAGGCAAAATACCAGATGTCGTCCGCGTTGATTGCCGCAAGGCCACAGGACGTAAGGATAAGCGCCAGCACGCCAATAATTCTTAGCGAAACGGCGAAATAGTCAACGTACTCATCGCTGGACTGATGACGCCAGGCAAACCAACAGCCGCCAACAATAATGACCGGGATGGTGTAAGCCATCACGCCAAAAATGAAGAACAGCGTATCTGCCAGCCACGCGCCAGGCGTCCCGCCTAAATTATGGATAGGCTCATGCCAGGCCGTTTGCGACCAGCTGGGGTCCGAAGGGTTAAAGCTTAATAAGGCTGCCATCAACCAGACGGCAAACAGGACAATAAGAATCAGCAACGCCTCCAGAAGTCGGCGCCCGCTGCTTAACTTTGTCAATGTGACTTCTTTGTCTTCAGTGTATTCCTGGCTCAAGAAAGGCTCTCCAGGTTACAGGCTTTTCCTGCCCGATGCTAAAACGGACAACAGCACCAGGTTACCCCAGTACTGTTGCTGTATGGATTAACAGGAGTGTAATCAAAATACGCCTATTTTGCACCTGTTCCGTGTTAGCGCGTCTTAATAACCAGACGATTACTCTGCTTGACTTCTTCCATAACAACGTATGTCCGTGTGTCATTGACGCCAGGCAGACGCAGCAGGGTTTCCCCTAGCAGCTTACGATAAGCTGACATATCCGGCACGCGTGTTTTCAACAGGTAGTCGAAATCACCGGATACTAAATGACACTCCTGAATTTCTTCAAGTTTTTGCACAGCAGTATTGAATTGTTCAAACACATCCGGAGCGCCACGATTCAGAGTAATCTCAACGAATACCAGAAGTGATGCATCCAGATAATGCGGGTTCAACAGCGCCGTATAGCCCTGAATAAACCCTTGTCTTTCCAGCCGACGCACACGCTCAAGGCACGGCGTTGGGGAAAGTCCCACACGTTTAGAAAGCTCGACGTTAGAAACACGCCCATCCTTTTGCAACTCATTAAGAATGTTACGATCGATACGGTCGAGATCTTTGCCAGGGCGCTTCTTGCTATCTACCATTATTATTGTCTCTCTGTATTCCTTCCCTACTCCTGTCTGACCCTGAAGACATCACTGTTCAGAGTCGCTACCTGTCACGATAGACCGAAATCATTAAGATTCACGGCTCGCAATGCCTGGGTCTACGGTGAGAAGACCGTTGCCTTGAGGCAGCTATCGACATCACGAATGGCGTCTGTCCACGCCATGCGTAGATTTCACTAGCACGGTAAACATGGTATTTACATGCATGATTATGCGCACATAACAATACTGTTTTTTTCTTCCTCGAATGTTTTCGCAAAACACCAGGTGATTGTCAAAGCAAAACATCGTTTTTTAGTACAACATGCCAGTTATTCATTAACAGTGACGTTTAATCATCATTTAATCGGCTTATAAACCGGAAAAATTAAGTAGCAGACGTGATAATGACGGGAGAATGACAGGAGAATTTGACACGATTATCGCTTTTGACGATTGCACATATCGTTAACAAAATCGTCATACTCTTTTTTTACGTCTGTAAATTCCCTACAATCCTGCCCATTGTCTGCCAACAACTATGGGGATCTCATGGGCACGACCAAACACAGTAAACTGCTTATCCTGGGCTCAGGCCCGGCGGGATATACCGCTGCTGTCTACGCGGCACGCGCCAACCTGCAACCGGTGCTGATTACCGGCATGGAAAAAGGCGGCCAGCTGACGACGACCACTGAAGTAGAAAACTGGCCAGGAGATCCAAATGATCTGACCGGCCCGTTGCTCATGGAACGCATGCATGAACATGCTACCAAGTTTGAAACTGAAATTATTTTTGACCACATCAATAAAGTGGATTTGCAGAATCGTCCGTTCCGCCTGACTGGCGATAACGGCGAATATACCTGCGATGCGCTGATTATTGCCACCGGGGCTTCTGCACGCTATCTCGGCCTGCCCTCTGAAGAGGCTTTTAAAGGTCGTGGTGTCTCTGCCTGTGCGACCTGCGATGGATTCTTCTATCGTAACCAAAAAGTGGCGGTTATCGGCGGCGGCAATACTGCAGTTGAAGAGGCGCTGTATCTGTCTAACATCGCTTCCGAAGTACATTTGATCCACCGCCGCGATGGTTTCCGTGCGGAAAAAATCCTCATTAAGCGTCTCATGGACAAAGTGGAGAACGGCAACATCATTCTGCACACCAACCGTACGCTGGAAGAAGTGATCGGCGATCAGATGGGCGTCACTGGCGTTCGTCTACGCGATACGCAAAACAGCGATAATATCGAGTCTCTCGACGTTGCTGGTCTGTTTGTTGCTATCGGTCACAGTCCGAACACGGCTATTTTTGAAGGACAACTGGAACTGGAAAACGGCTACATCAAAGTGCAGTCGGGTATTCATGGTAATGCCACCCAGACCAGCATTCCGGGCGTCTTTGCCGCAGGTGACGTGATGGATCATATTTATCGCCAGGCCATTACTTCTGCCGGTACAGGCTGCATGGCAGCACTTGATGCGGAACGCTACCTCGACGGTTTAGCTGACGCAAAATAATTTTACAAATCAGTAACAAAAGTAAAGAAGGCGACACCATGCGACTATGGGTCGCCTTTATTTTTTCCCCGTTGTAACATTGCTCTGCAAATAATTCTGATAACTCACCTGCTAAGCGTGCAATGAATAAATCCCGTCAAAAAGAGTTAACCCGCTGGTTAAAACAGCAAAGCGTCATCTCCCAACGTTGGCTGAATATTTCTCGTCTGCTGGGCTTTGTGAGCGGCATATTAATAATTGCCCAGGCCTGGTTTATGGCGCGAATTCTGCAACATATGATTATGGAGAACATCCCCCGAGAAGCCTTGCTACTTCCCTTTACCTTGCTGGTGATGACCTTTGTGCTGCGTGCATGGGTGGTCTGGTTACGCGAACGGGTGGGCTATCACGCCGGGCAACATATTCGTTTTGCCATCCGCCGCCAGGTTCTTGACCGTTTGCAGCAGGCGGGGCCGGCCTGGATTCAGGGCAAACCTGCGGGGAGCTGGGCGACGCTGGTGCTCGAGCAAATTGACGATATGCATGATTACTACGCTCGCTACCTACCGCAAATGGCGCTGGCAGTCTCAGTGCCACTACTGATTGTCGTCGCAATTTTCCCTTCTAACTGGGCCGCGGCACTTATTTTACTCGGCACTGCACCGTTAATTCCGTTGTTTATGGCTTTAGTTGGGATGGGTGCTGCCGATGCTAACCGACGCAACTTTCTCGCGCTTGCTCGCTTAAGTGGGCATTTTCTCGATCGTCTGCGCGGCATGGAAACCCTGCGTATTTTTGGTCGTGGCGAGGCTGAAATTGAAAGTATCCGTTCGGCTTCGGAAGATTTTCGCCAACGGACCATGGAAGTATTACGCCTGGCGTTTTTATCCTCCGGTATTCTTGAATTCTTTACCTCGCTGTCGATTGCCCTGGTCGCGGTGTACTTTGGTTTCTCTTATCTTGGTGAGCTGGATTTTGGCCACTACAGCACGGGCGTGACGTTGGCTGCGGGCTTCCTTGCGTTGATCCTCGCCCCCGAGTTTTTCCAGCCGTTACGTGATCTCGGCACGTTTTATCATGCCAAAGCCCAGGCTGTTGGCGCGGCTGACAGCCTGAAAACATTTATGGAAACACCGCTCGCCCATCCACAGCGTGGTGACGTTGAGTTAACGTCTACCGAACCAGTGACCATTGAAGCCAAAGATCTGTTCATCACATCGCCTGAAGGTAAAACACTGGCTGGCCCGCTGAACTTTATACTACCTGCAGGCAAACGTGCGGTACTGGTGGGACGAAGCGGATCCGGGAAAAGTTCACTATTAAATGCGCTTTCCGGTTTTCTCTCTTATCAAGGCTCGCTGCAAATCAA
The DNA here is from genome assembly GCF_004212315.1 of Escherichia sp. E10V5. Lineage (NCBI taxonomy): Bacteria > Pseudomonadati > Pseudomonadota > Gammaproteobacteria > Enterobacterales > Enterobacteriaceae > Escherichia > Escherichia sp. E10V5. The sequence goes on along the minus strand of NZ_RHJM01000025.1, from coordinate 3,589 downwards.
CGGCATTGAATTGCGGGATTTATCTCCGGAATCATGGCGAAAACATCTCTCATGGGTTGGCCAGAATCCGCAATTACCCGCGGCAACAGTACGAGACAATGTGCTGCTGGCACGACCGGATGCCAGCGAGCAAGAGTTACAAACGGCCCTGGATAACGCCTGGGTCAGTGAGTTTCTGCCGCTCCTGCCGCAAGGTATCGATACTCCCGTGGGCGATCAGGCAGCTCGCCTTTCCGTAGGTCAGGCACAACGTGTGGCCGTAGCGCGTGCATTACTTCATCCCTGCTCACTGTTATTACTGGATGAACCTGCAGCCAGCCTCGATGCACACAGCGAGCAGCGTGTGATGCAGGCGCTAAACGCAGCCTCGCAGCGCCAGACAACGCTGATGGTCACCCACCAATTAGAAGATCTCGCTGACTGGGACGTCATTTGGGTGATGCAGGATGGCCAAATTATCGAGCAAGGTTGTTACGCTGATTTAAGCGTGGCTAACGGTCCATTCGCCACGTTGCTGGCCCACCGTCAGGAGGAGATTTAAATGCACGCGTTACTTCCTTATCTGGCTCTATATAAGCGTCATAAGTGGATGTTAAGTCTTGGTATTGTGCTGGCAATTGTCACACTGCTCGCCAGTATCGGCTTGTTGACGCTTTCTGGTTGGTTCCTCTCCGCTTCGGCAGTGGCGGGAGTTGCAGGACTGTACAGCTTTAACTACATGCTACCTGCCGCAGGTGTACGTGGCGCGGCAATCACCCGCACCGCCGGGCGCTATTTTGAACGTCTGGTGAGTCACGATGCGACTTTCCGCGTGTTGCAGCATTTGCGCATTTACACCTTCAGCAAGCTGTTGCCTCTCTCCCCTGCCGGGCTGGCCCGCTATCGCCAGGGCGAATTGCTCAACCGCGTCGTCGCCGATGTTGATACGCTCGATCATCTTTACTTGCGCGTTATCTCACCGCTGGTAGGGGCTTTTGTGGTAATTATGGTGGTGACTGTCGGGTTAAGTTTTCTTGATTTCACCCTCGCCTTCACGCTGGGCGGCATTATGTTGCTGACGCTTTTCCTGATGCCGCCGCTGTTTTATCGAGCGGGGAAAAGCACCGGGCAAAACCTTACCCATCTTCGCGGTCAGTATCGCCAACAGTTAACCGCCTGGCTGCAAGGGCAAGCTGAACTGACCATTTTTGGTGCCAGCGATCGTTATCGTACGCAGTTAGAGAACACCGAAATTCAGTGGCTGGAAGCGCAACGTCGTCAGTCCGAACTGACTGCGCTCTCGCAGGCAATTATGCTGTTGATTGGCGCGCTGGCGGTGATTCTGATGCTATGGATGGCCTCCGGCGGCGTTGGCGGTAATAGCCAGCCGGGTGCGTTAATTGCGCTGTTTGTCTTCTGTGCATTGGCTGCATTCGAAGCCCTGGCTCCGGTGACAGGTGCATTTCAGCATCTGGGGCAAGTTATTGCTTCTGCCGTGCGTATCACTGACTTAACTGACCAAAAACCAGAAGTGACCTTTCCGGATACTCAGTCCGCTGTTCCTGAGCAGGTTTCCCTGACATTACGGGATGTTGTGTTCACTTATCCGGAACAATCCCAACAAGCACTTAAAGGGATTTCTCTTCAGGCAAACGCCGGAGAACATATTGCGATTCTCGGGCGAACCGGATGCGGAAAATCAACGTTGTTACAACTTCTAACCCGTGCATGGGACCCGCAACAGGGTGAGATTTTGCTCAACGGCAGCCCGATCTCTGACCTGAATGAATCGACATTGCGCCAGACCATCAGCGTTGTGCCGCAGCGAGTGCATCTGTTTAGCGCCACACTGCGCGATAATCTGTTACTCGCCGCACCTGGCGCTACTGATGAGACTCTTGCTGAAATTCTCCGTCGCGTCGGTCTGGAGAAACTACTCGAAGACACAGGGCTCAACAGTTGGTTGGGAGAAGGCGGACGTCAGCTTTCCGGCGGCGAACTGCGTCGTCTGGCTATCGCCCGTGCGCTATTGCACGATGCGCCGTTAGTATTACTGGATGAACCAACCGAAGGCTTAGATGCCACGACTGAAAGTCAGATCCTCGAATTACTGACTGAAATGATGCGTGAGAAAACGCTATTGCTGGTTACACATCGGCTGCGTGGACTTTCACATTTTCAGCAAATAATAGTGATGGACAACGGGCAAATTATTGAACAAGGTACCCATGCAGAACTGCTTGCCAGACAGGGGCGTTATTACCAGTTTAAGCAGGGTTTGTAAGCTATTATTGAACGATCCGACTTGCGTAGTGGAGTTTTGCAGTCATGCGCCTGGTTCAGCTTTCTCGCCATTCAATAGCCTTCCCTTCCCCGGAAGGCGCATTACGTGAGCCTAACGGTCTGCTGGCACTGGGAGGCGATCTTAGCCCTGCGCGGCTGCTCATGGCTTATCAGCGTGGTATTTTCCCGTGGTTTTCTCCGGGCGATCCTATTCTCTGGTGGTCGCCTGATCCACGTGCGGTTTTATGGCCAGAATCACTGCATATCAGCCGCAGCATGAAACGTTTTCATAAGCGCTCTCCCTATCGCGTCACGCTGAATTACGCGTTTGGTCAGGTCATTGAAGGCTGCGCCAGCGATCGCGAAGAAGGGACCTGGATTACGCGTGACGTCGTCGAAGCCTACCATCGTCTTCATGAGTTGGGCCATGCCCATTCCATAGAAGTGTGGCGTGAAGGCGAAATTGTCGGCGGCATGTACGGCGTAGCGCAGGGAACACTGTTTTGTGGCGAGTCGATGTTCAGCCGCATGGAGAATGCCTCGAAAACAGCGCTCCTGGTTTTTTGTGACGAATTTATCCGCCACGGCGGCAAGCTTATCGACTGCCAGGTATTAAATGACCATACGGCCTCGCTTGGTGCCTGCGAAATTCCTCGCCGGGATTACCTCAATTATCTCAATCAACTGCGCCCCGAACGGTTACCAAATAATTTCTGGGTACCACGGCGATTGTTTTCACCACAAGAATGAATGTTTTCGGCACATTTCTCCCCAGAGTGTTATAATTGCGGTCGCAGAGTTGGTTATGCTCATTACTCCGCTGCCGATAAGGAATTTTTCGCGTCAGGTAACGCCCACCGTTTATCTCACCGCTCCCTTATACGTTGCGCTTATAGTGCGGCTTAGCCGTGTGTTTTCGGAGTTATGTGCCAAACCTGTTTGTTGCGAATTAGCGCACAAATCTTTACTTATTTACAGAACTTCGGCATTATCTTGCCGGTTCAAATTACGGTAGTGATACCCCAGAGGATTAGATGGCCAAAGAAGACAATATTGAAATGCAAGGTACCGTTCTTGAAACGTTGCCTAATACCATGTTCCGCGTAGAGTTAGAAAACGGTCACGTGGTTACTGCACACATCTCCGGTAAAATGCGCAAAAACTACATCCGCATCCTGACGGGCGACAAAGTGACTGTTGAACTGACCCCGTACGACCTGAGCAAAGGCCGCATTGTCTTCCGTAGTCGCTGATTGCTTTACCGCCTGATGGGCGAAGAGAAAGAACGAGTAAAAGGTCGGTTTAACCGCAATGCCGTTCACTTAAG